>NZ_JAKFEF010000087.1:0-32584 GCF_036675785.1 Aromatoleum sp. | reverse complement strand
GCCGCACAGCCTGATCGCCGACAACGCCGCCGGCATCCTGCTCGCGCGCGGCGAAGTCGACCTCGTGATCACCGGCGCCGACCGCGTCGCCGCGAACGGCGACTCGGCGAACAAGGTCGGCACTTATCTGAAGGCGCTCGCGGCGCGCGAGCATGGCGTGCCGTTCCATATCGCGGCGCCGTTCTCGACGGTCGATTTCGCGTGCCCGAACGGCACGGCGATCCCGATCGAGGACCGCGGTCCGGCCGAAGTGCGCCGCGTCGCGGGTGTCGCTGACGACGGGTCGCTCGTCAGCGTGCGGCTCGCGCCGGACACGACCGGCGCGGCGAATCCCGCGTTCGACGTGACACCGGCAAAGCTGATCACGCGCATCATCACCGAGCGCGGGGTCACGGCGCCCGGCCGGCTGCGCGAGCTTTATCCGGAGAAGGCCGAATGAGCCCCGTGCGCGGAATCGAAGTCGACGACTTGGAGCTGCGCGCGGAACTCGTCGCGACGACGCTCGCGATGTGCGCCGCGCGGCTCAACACCGGCTCCTCCGGCAACGCGAGCGTCCGGACGGCGGGCGGGATGCTGATCACACCGAGCGGGCTCGCGCCCGACGCCTGCACGCCCGAGGACATGGTCGTCGTCGACGCTGACGGCCGCGCCGACGCGCGCCTCGCGCCGTCGAGCGAGTGGCGCCTGCATCACGACCTGTACGCGCACCGCCCCGAAGCCGGCGCGATCATTCACGCCCACGCACCTTTCGCGACCGCGCTCGCGTGCCAGCGGCTCGAGATCCCGCCCTTCCACTACATGATCGCGCGCTTCGGCGGCAACACCGTGCGCTGTGCAAAGTACGCGACCTTCGGCACGCAGGCGCTGTCGGATCACATTGCAGCGGCAATCGCGGACCGCAGCGCATGCCTGATGGCGAACCACGGCATGCTCGTGTTCGGCCGCAACCTCGCCAACGCGCTCGCACTCGCGATCGAGTTCGAGACACTGTGCGAGCAGTACTGGCGGGTACGCCAGCTCGGCAAGCCGGTGCTGCTGTCGGACAGCGAAATGCGTGAAGTCGTCGAGCGTTTCCGCTGGTACGGCAAGCCGGCGGAACAGTTGCCGGAGTAAGGCGCCGAACGCGAGCGGCGCGACGTTCGCCGGGGGTCACCGAAGCCGCGGATGCCGGACATCGCTGCGCCCGGTCCGACCCACGAAGTCGCGGATGCCCCGATGGCCGGATCCGGCGTAGGTCGGCGTGAGCCGCAGGCGAAGGCCGACGTCAGGTGCCGGCGCCGCCCCCGGAAGTGCACTCGAGCATCTGCAGCAAACTCGACGTATCGTCCCGCCCGCCGCCGAGCGCCATCAGCGCGTTGAGCTGCTGCCACACCTGCGCCGCGACCGGCAGCGGCGCGCCGAGCTTCGCCGCCTCGTCCATCACGATGCCGAAATCCTTGTGGTGCAGGCGCGACTCGATGCCGGTGGCGAAGTCCCGCCGCACCATGCGCCCGCCCATCACGTCGAGCACGCGCGACGCCCCCGACCCGCCCATCAGCGCGGCGCGCATCGCGGCGACGTCGACGCCGTGCGCGTTCGCGAGGTGCATCGCTTCGGCGCACGCCTCGATCGCCGCGACCATGATCATCTGGTTGCACGCCTTCGCGACCTGCCCCGCGCCGTGCTCGCCGATATGCACGATCGTGCGCCCGAGACAGGCGAGCAGCGGACGGACGCGTTCGAGGACCGCCGCGCTGCCGCCGACCATGATCGCGAGCGTCGCGTCCTGCGCCCCCTGCGCTCCGCCCGACACCGGCGCATCGAGCATTGCCGCGCCGCGCGCATCGACGGCCGCCGCGACCCGCCGGGCCGACGCGGGCGCGATCGTGCTCATGTCCACGTGCACCCATCCCGGCCGCGCACCGTGGATCAGGCCATCGTCGCCGAGGACTACCCGCTCGACGTCGGCGCTCGCGGTGACGATCGAGAACGCGACGTCGGTCGCAGCGGCGAGCGCCGCCGGGCTGTCATGGACGACCGCGCCGCTGCCGGCGAACGGCGCGAGACTTTCCGGTCGCCGCGCCCAGAGATGCAGGCGGTGGCCGGCACGCTGCAGGTGCCCGGCCATCGGCCGCCCCATCACGCCCAGCCCGATGAAGCCGACCTCCATCAATCGGCTCCGTCGGCCGGCTCGCCGCCGCTCATGCGTTCGAGCAGCTTCAGCATCGCCACCGAGTCGTCCTCGCCAAGCCCGCTGCCGACCATCGCGTTGAACATCTGCGCGGTCGCCGCCGCCGACGGCAGCGCAAGGCCGAGCCGGTGCGCCTCCTCCATGACGATGCGCATATCCTTCTGGTGCATCCACGCCTTGAAGCCGGGCTTGAAGTTGCGGTCGAGCATGCGCTGACCGTGGTTTTCGAGCACGCGCGAATACGCGAAGCCGCCGAGCAGCGCCTCGCGCACCTTCGCCGCGTCGACGCCGCTCTTCTTCGCGAAATTCAAGGCCTCGGCGACCGCGGCAACGCCGACGCCGGTGAGGATCTGGTTGCACGCCTTCGCGACCTGCCCGGCGCCGCTCGCGCCGATCAGCGACACTGTCTTGCCCATCGCGTCGAACAGCGGTTTCGCGCGCTCGAACGCCGTGGCGTCGCCGCCGACCATGATCGTCAGGCTGGCGTTGATCGCGCCGATCTCGCCGCCCGACACCGGCGCGTCGAGCATTTCGATGCCGCGCGCCTTCAGCCGCGCCGCAACCGACTGCGCCGCCGCGGGCGCGATCGTGCTCATGTCGGCGAACACCAGCCCCGGCCGCGCGCCGTCGGCCACCCCCTGCGGCCCGAGCGCGACCTGCTCGACGTCGGGCGCGTCGGCGACCATGCTGATCACGACTTCGGCGCGCGACGCAACGTCCGCCGCGCTCGCGCCGTCGCCGGCCCCGGCGTCGAGCAGCGGCAGCATCGATTCGCGCCGCCGGCTCCAGACGTGCAGGCGGTGACCGGCACGCATCAGGTTCAACGCCATAGGGCGGCCCATCAGGCCGAGTCCGATGAATCCGACGTCCATTCTTCTGTCCCTCGCTGCTGGTTGGAAAGCGCATCGCGGCGGATAATCGCCGCATGACTTACGCCCCGATCATCAAGGAAATTGGACGCGGCGCCAAGGGCGCGCGCTCCCTCGACATCGCGCAGGCCGAGGCGCTGTTCGGCGACGTCCTCGACGGCCGCGTGCCCGATCTCGAGCTCGGCGCGATCCTGATCGCGCTGCGGATCAAGAGCGAGACGCTCGACGAGGTGCTCGGTTTCCAGCGCGCGATCGACGCGCGTTGTCCGCGGGTCGCGGTGCCGCCCGGTCCGCGCTGCGTCGTGCTGCCGACCTATAACGGCGCGCGCCGGCAGGCGAACCTTATGCCGCTCGTCGCGCAGCTCGTCGCGCGCGAAGGCGTGCCGGTGCTGATCCAGGGGCGGCACGACTTCGAGTCGCGCGTGAGCCCGTTCGAACTGCTCGACGCGCTCGGCATCCGGCCCGCGGCACAGATCGACGACGCGTCGGCGACGCTCGCGCGCGGCGACATCGCGTGCGTGACGCTCGCGCAACTGCTGCCCGGCATGGACCGGCTGCTCGGCCTGCGGCTGCGCCTCGGCGTGCGCGGGAGCGGTCATACGATGGCGAAGCTGATCGACCCGTGCCCGGGGCGCAGCGTGCGCGTCGTCGCGGTCACGCACCCGGAGTATCTCGAACGGATGCACGAGTTCCTCGTCGCCGACCGCGCGCGGGCCATGCTGATGCGCGGCACCGAAGGCGAGGCCTATGCGAATCCGCGCCGACGGCCGGCGATGGAAGCGTTCCGCGAAGGCGTCGCCGAATTCGCGTGGCAGGCCGAAGCCGGCGGCGCGCCGCCGCTCGAAGGCCTGCCCGAAGCGCCCGCCGTCGCGGAAAACGCCGCGCTGATCCGCGCGATGCTCGCCGGCGAGGTCGCGATCCCGCAGCCGATCGCCGACCAGGTCGCCGCGCTGGTCCGGCTCGCGCGGGAGGAACAGACCGCCACGGCGTAGCGCGGCGCGCAGGGGGAGCGGAAGCTTCCTCGTCGGCCGGCGCTTCGCTCACGCCGGACCTGCGGAACTTTTAGTGCGCGCCGAAGCGGCCGTCGCGGTAGTCGGCGAGCGCTTCCTGGATCTGCTGCTGCGTGTTCATCACGAAGGGGCCGTACTGCGCGATCGGTTCGTTCAGCGGGCGGCCGGCGATCAGCAGCACGCGGGCGGGTTGCGCGCCCGCTTCGATGACGACGCCGTCGGCCGCCGGATCGTTCGCGAGGATCGCCATCTGCTGCTCGCCGAGCGCCTCGCCGGCGACGCTCGCGTCGCCGCGATACACATACAGGAAGGCGTTGTGCGTCGGCGGCAGCGGCTGGCTGAAGCGGCCGCCGGCCGGCAGATGGACGTCGAGATACAGCGGCGCGGTCGCGTCGCGCGTCACCGCGCCGGCGACGTCGTGGCTCTCCCCGGCGATGACGCGCACGTCCACGCCGTCCGCGGTCTGAAACGACGGGATCCGGGCGGCATCGAAATCGCGGTACCACGGCTCGCGCAGCTTCTCGCGCGCCGGCAGGTTCAGCCACAGCTGGAACCCTTCCATGACGCCGTCTTCCTGCTCGGGCATCTCGGAATGGATCACGCCACGGCCGGCCGTCATCCATTGCACGCCGCCGTTTTCGAGCAGCCCTTCGTTGCCGGCGCTGTCACGGTGGCGCATGCGGCCGGCGATCATGTAGGTGATCGTCTCGAAGCCGCGGTGCGGGTGGTCCGGGAAGCCGGCAAGGTAGTCGTCCGGATTCTCGTTGCGGAACGCGTCGAGCATCAGGAACGGGTCGAGCCGCCGTTGCAGCGGCTGCGTCAGCACGCGCGTGAGCTTGACGCCCGCGCCGTCGGAGGTCGCCTGCCCGGTGACGATGCGTTCGACGGCGCGCGTCTGCTGCACGCGCCCGGACTTCGGTTCAGTGCGTTCGATGGTCATCTGGGACTCCTGTCGGGTTTCGTCGGGCGCACCGCGCCGCGGAATACCGGCCGGCCCGTGCTTCGGGCCGGCGCCTTCCCCGCATGGCGCGATCAGGCGAAAGCCGCTTCGATATCGCGTTCGGCTTCGACGATTGCCTGTTGTTCCGCGTCGGCGCCCATCGCGAAACCTTCGGCAAAGACGAAACGCACGTCGGTCATGCCGAGGAAACCGAGGATCGTCTTCAGGTACGGCACCTGGGTGTCGGCCGGCGTGTCGCGGTAGCGTCCGCCGCGGGCGAACGCGACATACACCGTCTTGTTCTTCAGCAGACCTTCCGGGCCGTTCGCGGTGTATTGGAAGGTCACTTTCGCGCGGGAGATCGCGTCGAGCCAGTTCTTCAGTTGCGCCGGAATGCCGAAGTTGTACATCGGCACGGCGAGGACGACGGCGTCGGCCGCCTGGATTTCGGCGATCAGCGCGTCGTCGAGCGCGACGCGCGCCGCCTGCTCCGCAGTCCGCTGCTCGGCCGGCGTGAACAACGCGCCGAGCGCGGCCTCGTCGAGCGACGGATGCGGCGTGCGCGCGAGGTCGCGGACGACGACCGACGCGCCCGGGTTCGACGCGCGCAGGCGCTCGACGATCGTGTTCGCGACGCGGGTGGAGTTGGAACCTTCGCCGCGGGCGCTGGAATTGATCTGCAGGACTTTCATGAGACTCTCCGTGTTGTTCGGTTTGGGTAGGCTCACTTTATCGGCCGAACTGTTGCGAAAATAGCCGCAAACCGGAACAACACCATTGCTCGATCTGCATCAATCGTCCCGCCCGCTGCGGTCGCCGGCCGCGTGCGGCGCTCGTCGATATGCCAGTGCGCTTTTCTTCGACGGCCCGGCTGTCTCGCCCCGCACGGCTTCCCGGCAGCTGCAAAACCGCCGCTGAACTTTTTTGGCGCCCCAGCGACGAATGCGCGTGCGTGGCCTACAATCGCCGCTCTTTCACGCTTTCCGGCCCCGATGACTCTCTCGAATCTCCCGTCCCGCCCCCTGTTTCTCGGCCTCTTCGCCGTCTGCATCGGGCTGCTGTCGTTCGGCCTCTACCTGCAGCATGTCGTCGGCCTCGAGCCGTGCCCGATGTGCATCATGCAGCGGTATGCGTTCGTCGGCGTCGCGCTGGCCGCGCTCGTCGGCGGCCTCCACGCGCCCCGGCGCAACGGCTCCCGCGCCTACGCGGGCGCGATCTTGCTGCTCGCGCTCACCGGCGCCGGCGTCGCCGCCCGTCAGACGTGGATCCAGCTCTACCCGCCGGAATTCGCCGAATGCGGTCCGGACCTGGAGTTCATGCTCGGCAGTTTCCCGCTCGCCGACGCGCTGCCGATGATCTTCCACGGTGCGGGGGATTGCTCGAAGGTCGACTGGACCTTTCTCGGGCTATCGCTCGCGAACTGGTCGCTGGTGATGTTCACGCTCGTCGCGCTGTTCGCGATCGCGGTGATGCTGCGCAAACGCGGCTGACGCGGGAACCGGAGGTCGCCGCGTCCAACCGTTTACTCGACGACGCGGACCGTCGCGCCGCCGATCTCGTAGCGCCCGCCGCCCAGCGCATGACAGCGCTTGACCTCCAGCCGCGTGACCAGTGGCGGCCGCGTCAGCTGGCCGGCCGGCGACGCGACGACGACTTCGAGGACTTCCGCTTCGCCGGGGACGTAGGCGGCCCGCAGCGTCATGCCGCCGACGCCGATCTCGACGCACTCGGCCGGTATCGTTTCGCCGCTGCGCAAGCGGATCAATGCGGGGCAGCCGAGCGGAATGCGGCGGTCGAGGCGCCGGTCGGAAGGGGACGCGCGGTCGTTCATCGGAGCCTCAATTGACTGGAATAACGGTCGAAATTGTAGCCCGTGCGCGCAAGGGCTTACGAGGTTCGCCTCCGCGCGCCAGGAAGGGCGCGGCCGTCAGCCGTTGTCGTCCGCTGCGCAGCGCCGCGCGTACTCCGCCATCGCGGCGATGACCGAATCCGCCTCGCCGACCGCGAGCGCCTGGACGATCTCGCAAGCGGGATGACGTGCGCGCGCGGCGGCGACGAGTTTCGGCAGGTCGGCCTTCAGGTGTCCGCCCTGCGCGATGAACATCGGCAAGACGACGATGCGGCGCGCGCCGCGGACGACGAGCGAGTCGATCGCGACATCGAGCGTGGGCTCGATGAATTCGAGGAAGGCGAGTTCGACACCGACGTCCGGCGCCGCGGCGACGAGCCGGTCGCGAACGCGTCGCATCGGCGCCGCCCAGGCCGGGTCCCGTGCGCCGTGACCGAACAGCACGACCGCTCGTTCTCCGCTCATGCCCGCACCTCCTCTTCGATGGCCTTCGTCACGGCGGCCGGCCTCGCGACCAGACGCTCGACCGCGAGCGCGGCCGCGAACAAGCCGACGCTCGCGGTCATCATCATGCTCGAGCCATAGCCCGCGCACGCGAGCCCCTGCGGGCCGTGCGGAAGGTCGCACGCCGCGCCGTCGAGGCGCAGCGGCTCGGCCGAATACACCGCGTCGATGCCGAACGGCCGCTTCGGATTGCGCGGAAAACCGTGTTCGCTGCGCAGGCGCTTGCGCACTTTCGCGAGCAGCGGGTCCTGCTCGGTGCGCGACAGGTCATCGACGCGGATCTTCGTCGGATCGGTCTTGCCGCCGGCGCCGCCGGCGACAATCAGCGGAATGCGGCGGGCGCGGCACGCGAGCACGATCGCGACTTTCGCGCGCACGTTGTCGATCGCGTCGATGACGACGTCGAACTCCTGCATCAGCGCCGCGGCATTGTCCTCGGTGACGAAATCCTCGACGACCGCGACGTCCGCCAGCGGGTTGATCGCGCGGATGCGGTCGGTCATCGCGACGACCTTCGCCTGCCCGAGCGTCGCGTCGAGCGCGTGGATCTGGCGGTTGATGTTCGATTCGGCGACGTGGTCGAGGTCGATCAGCGTGATCCGGCCGACGCCGCTGCGCGCGAGCGCTTCGGCGACCCACGACCCGACCCCGCCGATACCGATGACGCAGGCGCTCGCGCGTTCGAGCCGGTCGAGGGCGTCCGCACCGTAAAGCCGCGCGATGCCGCCGAAGCGTCGCTCGCGGTCGACGTCCGCGGGCGGAGGCAGGAAGGAACCGGACATGGAAGCGGGCGCAGGAACGAAGAGCGCCGATGTTACCTCAGCGGGACGGGCGCTGAACTCCCCGAAACGGTGCGGCTCCAATCCGCGAAGGAGGACCCCATGCCCCGATTGCTACGCCGGGCCGTGCTGTGCGGCGCGCTGATGCACCTTTGTCCGCCGGCCATCGCAACGCCGCCTGCGCTTGTTGGCGAAGCAGGAGTCGGGGCTTACGAAGCGGGTCGGCTCGACGAGGCGGCGCACCTTTTCGAACAGGCCGCGCGAGCCGGCAACCGGCTTGCCCAGTTCAACTACGCGATGATGCTGTTGCGCGGCGAGACGGCGCCGCGCGACGACCATGCGGCATGGCGCTGGCTGCGGCGCGCCGCGAACGCAGGCCTGCCACAGGCGCAATACACGCTCGCCCTGCTTTACGACCACGGCGACGGCGTCGATCGCTCGTGGCCGACGGCGGCGGAATGGTATCGGCGGGCCGCGGAACAGGGACACGTCGAGGCACAGGTCAGCCTCGCGGCGATGTACTTCGCCGGACGCGGCGTCCCGCTCGACCCTGCCGCTGCGGCGCGCTGGTATCTTGCGGCGGCGAGCGCGGGCCACGCCGGCGCCCAAGCCATCCTCGCCGGCATGTACGACGCGGGCTCCGGCGTCGAACGCAACGCCGTGCTCGCCGCGCACTGGTACCGGGAAGCCGCGAAACGGGGCGACGCCGCGGCGCGGGCGAAGGTCGAAGCACTCGACGCGAATCACGACGGCGCCGAGCAATAGGCCTGACCGGCGCGATCGCCCTCTCACGCGGTAACGGTTTCCTTCGTCACCGGGCGGTCGAGCCACATGCCGAGCCCCTGCGCGTTGAGTTCGAGGTCCATCCGCAGCAGGTCGAAGACCTCCGCTTCGGGCAGTGTCCAGCCCTGACGCTCGGCTTCCTCGCGCACGATCTGCTCGAGTCCGGCGAGAATTTCGACGTGGCGCGCGACGCCATGCCCGCGCGCGGCCTGGGCGACCGCGACTTCGGTGCTGATCAACCGTTGCAGGTCGGCCGCGAGCCGGTCCACGTCCGTGACGCGGCTGTAATGCGTCAGATACATCGCCTCCGGCGCGAACGACATCAGCCGCTCGATCGACGCGTGCAGCGCATCCGGATCGAATTGCGTCGGCGTCGTCGTCGGAAAAACCGACGCGCGCCCCTCGACATCGAGTTCGCGGTAGGAGAGGCCGAAAGTGTCTCCGGTGAAGAAGGCGCGCGCGGTCGCGTCCCAGATGCAGATGTGATGACGCGCGTGTCCCGGCGTCTCGAGGATGCGGAAGCGGCGGCCGGCCATGTCGATTTCGAGCTCGTCGGTCGCCTCGGCGATGCGCTCGGCGGGCACCGGCGCGAGCCGCCCGTAAAGCGCGAACGCGCGCTCGGCGCCATAGACGGCCGACGTCCCCGCCCACAACGCCTCCGGATCGACCATGTGCCGCACGCCGCGCGGGTGGACCAGCAGCTTCGCGTTCGGAAACGCGCACATCAGGCTGCCCGCCCCGCCCGCGTGGTCGAGATGGATGTGCGTCAGCATCACCCAGTCGACCTGGTCGGGCGCGATCCCTGCCGCGGCGAGCGCGGCGAGCACGCGCGGCGCCGACGCGTTCGTGCCGGTATCGACGACCGCCGCGCGGCCGCGATGAATGACGAGATGGATCGCCGCCATGCCCGGCCGATCGTAGCCCGAATCCACCGCAAGAATTCCGTGGGGATGAGCGGTCACATGCTGCATGGCTAACGTCCTCCTGCCCGTTTCACTTGTCAGGCGATTGTATCCTGCGGTGGCGACCCGAGGCCCGTGGGCGCGGCGCGTTACACTGTGACACGCCATCGCGGAAGCCCGAGGATGCCCACTTTCGATTTCGATTCGCCGATCGACCGCCGCACCGAACCCGGCGACAAATGGGGCCGGTACGTGGGCCGGGACGTCCTTCCGCTGTGGGTCGCCGACATGGATTTCGCGGCCCCGCCCGCGGTCATCGACGCACTGCGCCGGCGTCTCGATCATCCGGTATTCGGCTACACCGACGCCTGGCCGGGACTCGTCGATGCCGTCATCGAAGGCATCGCGCGCGACCACGCATGGCAGATCGAACCGGACTGGCTCGTCTGGCTACCAGGCGTCGTCAGCGGCTTCAACCTGGCATGCCGGGCAATCGGCGAGCCGGGCGACGAAGTCTTCACCGCGACCCCGGTCTATCCCCCGTTTCTCACGGCTCCGGCGAACAGCGGCCGACGCCTCGTGACGCGTCCGTTGGCGCTCAGCGACGGGCGGTGGGAGTGGGACCGCGCGGCGGTCGAGGCCGCGCTGTCGCCGCGAACCCGACAGCTGATGCTGTGCAACCCGCACAACCCCGTCGGCCGCGTGTTCGACCGCGACGAACTCGGCTGGCTCGCCGATCTCGCCGAACGCCACGATCTCGCAATCTGCTCGGACGAAATCCACTGCGGGCTCGTGCTCGACGACGTCGCACACATCCCGATCGCGGCCCTCGACGACAGCGTCGCGCGCCGCACGATCACCCTCATGGCGCCGTCGAAAACCTGGAACATCCCGGCGCTCTACTGCGCGTTCGCGATCATCTCGGACCCAGCGCTGCGACGGCGGTTCCGCCACGAAATGCGCGGCCTCGTTCCGCATCCGAACCTGCTCGGCATGGTCGCCGCCGAAGCCGCTTACCGCGACGGCGGGATCTGGCGCGCCGCGCTGCTGGCCTACCTGCGGGGCAACCGCGAAGCCGTCCTGAACGCGGTCGCATCGATGCCCGGACTCGTCGCGGCGCCCCCCGAAGCGACTTACCTCGCGTGGATCGACTGCCGCAACGCCGGCATCGACGATCCGGCGAAATTCTTCGAAGACGCCGGCGTCGGCCTGTCGGACGGCACGCCCTTTGGCATGCCCGGCTTCGTGCGCCTGAACTTCGGCTGCCCACGCGCGCTGCTCGCGGAAGCACTGGGACGAATGCAGCGGGCGCTCGACGATCGGGAGCGCAAGGGACGCTAAAGAAGAAAGAAGCGCAGCCCGATCCGGGCGGCGCTTCGCTGTTCGTCAAACGCGAGAAGTTCGCCTTAGAACGGGATGTCGTCGTCGAAATCCCCGAAGCCGCCGGAGCCGCCGCTCTTCGGCGGTGCCTTCGGGGCTTGCTGCGGAGCCGGGCGCGACGGCGCCGGCGCATCGTAGCCGCCCGCGTCGTACTGGCGCCCCGACGCGTCCCCGCCGCCGGCGCCCTGGCGCGAGCCGAGCATCTTCATTTCATCGCCGCGGATCTCGGTCGTGTAGCGATCCTGGCCTTCCTTGTCCTGCCACTTGCGCGTCTGCAGGCGGCCTTCGACGTAGATCTGGCTGCCCTTGCGCAGGTACTGCGCGGCGATCTCGGCCAGGCGGCCGAAGAACACGACGCGGTGCCATTCGGTCTGCTCCTTCTTTTCGCCGGTGTTCTTGTCCTTCCAGCTCTCGCTCGTGGCGACGGTGACGTTGCAGATCGCATCGCCGCTCGGGGCGTAGCGCGTTTCGGGATCCTTGCCGAGATTGCCGATCAGGATCACTTTGTTCAGGGAAGCCATGAGGTACTCCTCGAGGATTGATTAACGTGCCGTCGCGGCAGGGGCGACACGTCGGGGAGGTGGATTCATCGTCGCTGCGAAGAGCAGCCAGATCAGTGCGAGCAGGCCGCACGCAAGGTTGACCGCACCGGGACCGAAATGCTGCGCGACCCAGCCACCGAGCATTCCGCCGAGAAACAGCCCGACGGACTGCAGCGTGTTGTACAGGCCGAGCGCCGCCCCTTTCGAATGAGCCGGGGCGACCCGCGATATCCATGAGGGCAGGATCGCTTCGAGGACGTTGAACGCGACGAAAAACAGGGTCAGCCACAAGCCGAGCGACCAAAGCCCCTGCCCGAACGCGTAGAGCCCGACCTGCACGACCAGCAACAGCGCGACCGCGCCATTGAAGACCGCCTTCATCCTGCCCCGGCGCTCGGCGACGATCACCGCCGGCACCATCAGCGCGAACGACAGCAAGACGGCGGGCAGATAGACCTTCCAGTGCTCGGGGAGCGCGAGGCCGCCGCCAGCGACGAGCGCTGCGGGCACGAGCACCCACATCGCGGTCTGGATCAGATGCAGCGCGAAGACGCCGCCATTGAGCCGCATCAACTGGCCGTCCCGCAGCACGTCGACGAAGCTGCCCGCCGGGGCGCGGGGCACCGCGGGCGCCGCGGGCACGACGTAGAGCACGACGCCGATCGCGGCGAACGCGAGCACGGCGGTGAGCCAGAAGATGCCGTCCATGCCGATCGCCGCGTAGAGCGTCGGCGCGGCGACCATCGAGATCGCGAACACCAGGCCGATGCTGGAGCCGATCATCGCCATCACCTTCGTGCGATGCTGATCGCGCGTGAGGTCCGCCGCGAGCGCAGTCACCGCGGCCGAAATCGCGCCGGCGCCCTGCAGCACGCGCCCGACGATAATCGTCTCGATGCTGCCGGCCAGCGCGGCGACGGCGCTGCCGAGGACGAACAGCAGCAGCCCGAACACGATCACGGGCTTGCGCCCGAAGCGATCCGACGCGATGCCATATGCAATCTGCAGGAACGCCTGCGTGAGCCCGTACGCGCCGATCGCGAGGCCGACGAGCGTCAGGTTGTCGCCACCCGGGACCTTGTGCGCGTGGACCGCGAACACCGGCAGGATCAGGAACAGCCCGAGCATCCGCAACGCGAAGATCGCAGCCAGGCTCGCGCCAGCGCGCTTCTCGGCGAGGGTCATGGAGTCGGGCTGGGGTCGTGACATCTAGGCTGGCGACGAAGCAAAACGGGAATTCTAGCATCCGCGGTCGGCGGGTTTGGTTCGCGTCCGTGTTCTCTCGTATAGTGGCGTGCTCCGCTTTCGCCAGCCCCGCCACATGGACGAGATCCGCATTCGCGGCGCGCGCACGCACAATCTCAAGAACGTCAGCCTCGACTTGCCGCGCAACCGGCTCACCGTGATCACCGGACTGTCCGGCTCGGGCAAGTCGTCGCTCGCGTTCGACACGCTGTACGCCGAGGGGCAGCGCCGCTACGTCGAGTCGCTGTCGGCGTACGCGCGGCAATTCCTGCAACTGATGGAGAAACCGGACGTCGACCTGATCGAGGGCCTGTCGCCGGCGATTTCGATCGAGCAGAAAGCGACGAGCCACAATCCGCGCTCGACGGTCGGCACGGTCACCGAAATCCACGATTACCTGCGCCTGCTGTACGCGCGGGCCGGCACGCCGCACTGCCCCGATCACCCGGAACATCCGCTCGAAGCGCAGACCGTGTCGCAGATGGTCGATCACGTGCTCGCGCTGCCGGAAGACACGCGGCTGATGATCCTTGCGCCGGTCGTCGCGCACCGCAAGGGCGAGCAGACCGACCTGTTCTCGGAGTTGCGCGCGCAGGGTTTCGTGCGCGCCCGCGTCGATGGCGAAGTACACGAACTCGACGCACTGCCACCGCTGGTGAAAGGCCGCCGGCACACCGTCGAGGTCGTCATCGACCGCCTGAAGGTACGCGCGGATCAGCGGGGACGGATCGCCGAGTCGTTCGAGACCGCGCTGACACACGCGGATGGCCGCGCGATCGCGATGGAGATGGACACCGGCGCCGAACATCTCTTTTCCGCGCGCTTCGCGTGCCCGGTCTGCAGCTACGCCCTCGCCGAACTCGAGCCGCGACTGTTCTCGTTCAACAATCCCGCCGGCGCCTGTCCGAAGTGCGACGGGCTCGGCCAGCTCGATTTCTTCGACCCGGCGCGCGTCGTCATCCACCCTGAACTGTCGCTCGCCGCGGGCGCGATCCGCGGATGGGACCGGCGCAACCAGTTCTATTTTCAGATGCTCGCGAGCCTGTCGAACCACTACGGCTTCGACCTCGACACCCCGTTCGACGCGCTGCCCGCCGAAATCCGCGAGGTCGTGCTCCACGGCTCGGGGCGGCAGAAAATCCGCTTTCGCTATCCGTCGGACAACGGCCGCATGGTCGCGAAGGAGCACCCGTTCGAAGGCATCATCCCGAATCTCGAGCGGCGTTACCGCGAGACCGACTCCGCGGCGGTCCGCGAGGAGCTGACGAAATACCGGGCGACGCGCGCGTGCCCGACCTGTCATGGCACCCGCCTTCGCTCGGAGGCGCGCCACGTGCTGATCGGCGACCGCTCGATTCACGCGGCGAGCCGGATGCCGCTCGGCGAATGCAAGACGTTCTTCGACGGGCTCGCACTGAGCGGGCACCGCGCGCTCGTCGCGGGCAAGATCGTCAAGGAGATCTCGGACCGGCTGAGCTTCCTGATCAACGTCGGACTCGACTACCTGTCGCTCGACCGCTCGGCCGACACGCTGTCCGGCGGAGAGGCGCAGCGGATCCGCCTCGCGAGCCAGATCGGCTCCGGGCTCACCGGCGTGATGTACGTGCTCGACGAGCCATCGATCGGACTGCACCAGCGCGACAACGACCGGCTGCTCGGCACGCTGCGCCAACTGCGCGACCTCGGCAACACCGTCATCGTCGTCGAGCACGACGAGGATGCGATTCGCGCGGCCGATTACGTCGTCGACATGGGACCGGGAGCCGGCGTGCACGGCGGAGAAGTCGTCGCGTGCGGCACGCCCGCCGAAATCGCGGCGAGCGAAACGTCGCTGACCGGCGCCTATCTCGCCGGGCGATATTCGATTCCCGTCCCGGCCCGGCGCACGACTCCGAATCCGGCGTGCGTCGTGAAGCTGGCCGGCTGCTCGGGCAACAATCTCAAGGACGTCACCGCGGAACTTCCCGTCGGCCTGCTGACCTGCGTCACCGGCGTATCGGGTTCCGGGAAGTCGACGCTGATCAACGACACCCTTCACGCGGTCGCGGCGAAGCATCTATACAAGTCGAATACCGAGCCCGCCCCGTACGCCTCGGTCGAAGGCCTGGATTTTTTCGACAAGGTCATCGCCGTCGATCAATCTCCGATCGGCCGCACGCCGCGGTCCAACCCGGCGACCTACACGGGACTGCTGACGCCGGTGCGCGAGCTCTTCGCCGGCGTTCCGGAAGCGCGCGCGCGCGGCTACGGGCCGGGCCGGTTCTCGTTCAACGTCAAGGGCGGACGCTGCGAGGCCTGCCAAGGCGACGGCCTGATCAAGGTCGAGATGCATTTCCTGCCGGACATGTACGTTCCGTGCGACGTCTGCCACGGCAAGCGGTACAACCGGGAGACGCTCGAAATCCGCTACAAGGGCAAGACGATTTTCGAAGTACTCGATCTGACGGTCGAACTCGCGCTCGAATTCTTCCGCCCGGTTCCGATCGTCGCACGCAAGCTCGAAACGCTGATGGACGTCGGCCTCGGCTACATCCGCCTCGGCCAGAGCGCGACGACGCTCTCCGGCGGCGAAGCGCAACGGATCAAACTTGCGCTCGAACTCTCGAAGCGCGATACCGGGCGGACGCTGTACATCCTCGACGAACCGACCACGGGCCTGCATTTCCGCGACATCGAACTGCTGCTCGGCGTGATGCACCGGCTGCGCGACCACGGCAACACCATCATCGTCATCGAGCACAACCTCGACGTCATCAAGACTGCCGACTGGCTGATCGACCTCGGACCGGAAGGCGGCGACCGCGGCGGACAGATCGTTTGCGCCGGACCTCCCGAGGTCGTCGCAGCCCATCCCGGAAGTCATACCGGCCGTTATCTCGCGCGCGCGCTGTCGGTGCAGTAGAGGATCCGGGCACTTCCTTCCGGCATATCTCCTTACTTGAGCTTACAATCGTGAGCTTCATAACCGATCGCGATCACACCCGAGGCGGGGCGCGCGATGATCAGGAGACCCTGATGGCCGAAATGCCGAAGGACCCGCAAGGCATTTTTCTCGATCGCATCGAACGACGCGTCAAGACCTTCGCGACGCTGCTGGAAGCGGGACTGGGCGTTTATCTCGCGCCCGACGAGCAGCAGCGCGCGCGAGCGATCGAGCAGTTCGTGCGCCTGACCGCACGAAAGAGCGAAGTGCCGCTGCTCTCGACGGCCACGCTCGCTCGGGCGTGCGAAATCGTCCGCACCCATCTTGAAGCGACGCAGAAAGTCCTGCCGCACGACGTCCAGTACCGCAACCGCGTCCGGAAGTCCTGGTAGGGACCGGACAGCGGAGCCGACACGGCGGCGACGGCTTTTCTACGAGTCCGGATAGCCTTGCGGGTTTGCAATCTGCCAGCGCCAGGCATCGCGGCACATTGCATCGAGGTCGTGCTCGGGCTGCCAGCTGAGCACTTCGCGCGCAAGCGACGGATCCGCCCAGCATTCCGCGACGTCGCCGGGCCGGCGCGCGACGAAGCCGTACGGCACCGGCCGACCGGACGCCTTCTCGAACGCGCGGACGACTTCGAGGACACTGTAGCCGCGCCCGGTTCCGAGGTTCAGGCAGCTGACACCCGGCAACTCGCCGATCCGCTCGACCGCCCGGAGGTGACCGCGGGCGAGGTCGACCACGTGAATGTAATCGCGCACACCGGTGCCGTCGGGCGTCTGATAGTCCGCGCCGAACACTTGCAGGCGGGGCAGACGCCCCACGGCGACCTGGCTGATGTACGGCATGAGGTTGTTCGGCAACCCGTTCGGGTCCTCGCCGATCCGTCCACTCGGGTGCGCGCCGACCGGGTTGAAGTAGCGCAGCAGCACGACGTTCCAGCGCGCATCGGCCGCCGACAGATCGGACAGGATCCGTTCCATCATCCACTTCGTCCACCCGTACGGGTTCGTCGCGCCGGTCGGAAAATCCTCCGTGATCGGCACCCGGCCCGGCTCCCCGTACACCGTCGCCGACGAGCTGAACACAAGGCGTCGAACGCCGAACTCGGCCATCACGCCCGCGAGCGCGATCGTGCCGCCGAGATTGTTGTCGTAATACGCCAGCGGTTCGCGTACGGACTCCCCGACGGCCTTCAGCGCGGCGAAATGAATCACCGCAGCGACGTCGTAGCGCCGGAATATTTCCCGCAGCGCCGCCCGGTCGCGCACATCGACGCGGTGAAAACCGGCCAGCGGACGCCCCGCAAGCTCCTCGATCCGCTCGAGCGCGGCCGCCTTGCTGTTGCAGAAGTTATCGACGACGACGACGTCGTGCCCGCTCTGCAGCAGCTCGACGCAGGTATGCGAGCCGATATATCCGGCTCCTCCGGTAACGAGTATCGAGCTCACCTCAGTCTCCTATCGATCGGGCAACGACGGATTGCCCGTGACGCTCGTCAGATTCACAAACCGCTGTTCGCTGCGGTCCCGGGTTCCGATTTCACCTCATACGCGAATCCGCGCCGGCGCGAACCGCGAAGGACTACCGGCCGCCCGTTTGTCGCCCCGCCCATACATAGTCCTCTCGCAACGGAAGACAGCGAGAACTTCCGCAGACGAAAAAAAAGGGCCGGATGTCCGGCCCATTTCTTTCACGCTTTACAACGCGATCACGCAGCGGAAGCTTCGCGCTCTTCGGCTACTTCGACAGCTTCGCCCTCGACCGGACGGTCGAGCAGCTCGATCAGTGCCATCGGCGCGTTGTCACCGTCCCGGAAACCGAACTTCAGAATCCGAAGGTAGCCGCCGTTACGGGCAGCAAAGCGCGGGCCCAACTCGTCGAACAGCTTCACAACCATATCGCGGTCACGAAGACGGTTGAAAGCCAGACGGCGGTTCGAAAGGCTCGGCTTCTTGCCCAGCGTGATCAACGGCTCGACCACCCGGCGCAGTTCCTTCGCCTTCGGGAGAGTCGTCTTGATGACCTCGTGACGCAGCAGCGAGTTGGCCATGTTACGGAACATGGCCTGACGGTGGCTGCTCGTACGATTTAGTTTGCGAAGACCGTTGCGGTGACGCATTTTTCTTCCTCACTCAACTGACGTCTCAACCGAGCTTTTCAAGCCCGGCCGGCGGCCAGTTTTCCAGTTTCATGCCGAGAGTCAGCCCACGCGAGGCCAACACTTCCTTGATTTCGTTGAGCGACTTGCGCCCGAGATTCGGCGTCTTCAACAGTTCCGTCTCCGTGCGCTGAATCAGGTCGCCGATGTAGTAGATGTTCTCGGCCTTGAGACAGTTGGCCGATCGCACGGTCAGCTCGAGATCATCGACCGGGCGCAGCAACACCGGATCGATCGTCTGCGCCGCGGACGTCTCGACGATCGGAGCCGTCCCTTCGAGGTCAGCGAACACCGAAAGCTGGTCCATCAGCACTCGTGCCGCATAGCGGATGGCCTCTTCGGGGTCGACCGCGCCGTTCGTTTCGATGTCGATCACCAGACGGTCCAGGTCGGTACGCTGTTCGACGCGCGCACTTTCGACGAGGTAGCTGACGCGCCGCACCGGGCTGAACGACGCATCCAGAACGACACGCCCGATCGTCTTGCTCTCGCCGGCGACCGGCCGGACGTTACCCGGCACATACCCGCGGCCTTCCTCGACCTTGATCTGCATGTCGAGCTTGCCGCCGGGGGCGAGATGCGCGATCACGTGATCCGGGTTGATGATCTCGACGTCGTGAGTGACTTCGATGTCGCGCGCCGTCACGACCCCGTCACCCGACTTGGCCAGACGCAAGGTCGCTTCGCTGCGGTTGTGGAGCTTGAGCACCACGCCCTTGAGGTTCAGCAGCAAGTCGACAATATCCTCGCGGACGCCATCCAGCGTCGAGTACTCGTGCAGCACGCCCTCGATCGACACTTCGGTCGGCGCGTAGCCCGGCAGCGAGGACAGGAGGATGCGGCGAAGCGCATTCCCCAAGGTATGGCCAAAACCACGCTCGAACGGCTCCATCGTCACGCGGGCCTGAACCGGCGAAACGCTCTGGACGTCGATGATGCGGGGTTTCAGCAGCGAATTGCTTTGCATCAGCAGTTCCTCGAATCTTTGATTCTTCGGGCGAACCCGTTAGCGGGAGTACAGTTCGACGACCAGACTTTCGTTGATCGTCGGCGGCAGCTCGGCGCGTTGCGGATAAGCCTTGAAGATGCCCTTGCCGGCCTTGACGTCGACCTCGAGCCATTCGGGGAAACCACGCGATGCGGCCGCTTCGAGCGCCGCCTTGACGCGCAGTTGGCCGCGAGCCGCTTCGGTCAGTTCGACGACCTCGCCGGGACGCACGACATACGACGGGATGTTGACCCGCCTGCCGTTGACCAGGATACCGTTGTGGCGGACCAGCTGGCGCGATTCCGCGCGCGAGCCGCCGAAACCCATCCGATAGACGACGGAGTCGAGACGGCCTTCGAGCAGTTGCAGAAGGTTTTCACCCGTCTGACCGCGGCGGCGCTCGGCCTCACCGTACACCTTGCGGAACTGCGCTTCGAGTACGCCGTACAGGCGGCGGATCTTCTGCTTCTCACGCAACTGCACGCCATAACCCGACATGCGCTGGCCAGACCGCTGACCATGCTGACCCGGCGCGTACGAGCGACGCTCGATCGCGCACTTGTCGGTGAAGCACTTCTCGGCTTTCAGAAACAACTTTTCGCCCTCGCGCCGGCACTGGCGGCACTTGGGATCCAGATTACGAGCCACGTTAAACTCCTTGCAAATTCGCCTAGTCAGATCCGACGCTTCTTGGGCGGCCGGCAGCCGTTGTGCGGAATCGGCGTGATGTCGGTAATGCTGGAAATCTTCATACCGAGCGCGTTGAGCGCGCGAACGGCGGATTCACGACCGGGACCAGGCCCCTTGATGCGGACTTCCAGGTTCTTGACGCCACATTCCTGAGCGGCCTTGCCGGCGGCCTCGGCAGCGACCTGAGCTGCGAACGGAGTGCTCTTGCGCGACCCCTTGAAACCCGCCCCACCCGACGTCGCCCACGACAGGGCGTTACCCTGGCGGTCGGTAATCGTGATGATCGTGTTGTTGAAGCTTGCGTGGACGTGAGCGATGCCTTCGGCAACGTTCTTCTTGACCTTCTTGCGAACTTTCGCAGCAGTTTTAGCCATTATCAGTTCCTATCACTTCTTGCCGGCGATCGCCTTGCGCGGTCCCTTGCGCGTGCGAGCGTTTGTCCGGGTCCTCTGACCGCGCAGCGGCAAGCCGCGACGGTGACGGACACCTCGATAGCAGCCCAGATCCATCAGGCGCTTGATATTCATCGTCGTCTCGCGACGCAGATCACCCTCGACGACGAACTTCGCCACCTCGTCACGCAGACGCTCCATGTCGGACTCGGTCAAGTCCTTCATCTTCGTCGAGCGCGTCACGCTTGCGGCATCGCAAATATTCTGAGCACGCGAACGGCCAATTCCATAGATGGCGGTCAGCGCAATCTCGGCATGCTTGTGGTTGGGAATGTTTACCCCAGCAATACGGGCCATTCGATTACCCCAAAAAGCGAAACATTAAATTTTAAACGGTGAACGCCTGCAGATCAACCTTGGCGCTGTTTGTGACGCGGGTCGACGCAAATCACCCGCACCACGCCCTTGCGGCGAACGATCTTGCAGTTGCGGCAAAGCCGCTTTACCGAAGCCTGAACTCTCATTTTGTTGCTCCTGTTTCTTGATTACTTGGTCCGGAAAACGATCCGGGCCTTGGTCAGGTCGTAGGGCGTCAGTTGCACGGTGACCTTGTCACCCGGAAGAATGCGGATGTAGTGCATCCGCATCTTCCCGGAGATGGATCCGAGAACCGCATGTCCGTTTTCGAGGCGGACCCTGAACGTTGCATTGGGGAGATTCTCGGTGACCTCGCCCTGCATCTCGATGACGTCTTCCTTCGACATGACTTACCTGATAGGAAGACCCGCGCCCTTGAAGTTCGCCTTTTTCAGCAGACTTTCATATTGGTGAGACATCACGTACGCCTGGACCTGCGACATGAAGTCCATCGTCACGACGACGATGATGAGCAGCGAAGTCCCGCCGAAGTAAAACGGCACATTCCATTTCAGGATCAGGAACTCGGGGAGCAGGCACACCAGCGTGATGTACACCGCACCGACGAGCGTCAGTCGCGTCAGGATCTTGTCGATATAGCGCGCGGTCTGATCACCCGGACGGATTCCCGGCACGAACGCACCGCTCTTCTTCAAGTTGTCCGCCGTCTCACGAGCGTTGAAGACCAGAGCTGTGTAGAAGAAGCAGAAAAACACGATCGCCGCCGCGTAGAGCATCACATAGATCGGTTGGCCCGGTGCCAGCGTGGATGAAATGTCGCGCAGCCAGGTCATCCCCTCCGAAGAACCGAACCATTGTCCGAGCGTCGCCGGAAACAGGATGATGCTGGAAGCGAAGATCGGAGGAATCACGCCCGACATGTTCAGCTTCAACGGAAGGTGCGAACTCTGCCCGCCGTAGATCTTGTTGCCGACCTGCCGCTTCGCGTAGTTCACCAGGATCTTCCGCTGCCCGCGCTCGACGAACACGACGAACCCGGTCACCAGCACAACGAGCACGCAGATCAGCAGCGCGGTGAAGGGATGCATCGCACCGGTTCTGACCAGCTCGAACAACCCGCCGATCGCGCTCGGCAAGCCGGCCGCGATACCCGCGAAAATGATCAGCGAGATGCCGTTACCGACTCCGCGCTCGGTGATCTGCTCGCCAAGCCACATCAGGAACATCGTCCCGGTGACCAGCGTCGCGACGGTGACGAAGCGGAACATCAGACCTGGATCCAGCACGAGTCCGGGCTGGCTCTCGAGCGCGATCGCGATCCCGAGGGACTGAGCGAACGCGAGCGCCACCGTTCCGTAGCGCGTGTACTGGGTGATCTTCCGTCGCCCTGCCTCCCCTTCCTTCTTCAACGCCTCGAGTTGCGGTACCGCAACCGTCATCAACTGCATGATGATCGATGCCGAAATGTACGGCATGATCCCCAACGCGAAGATCGTGAAGCGCGAAAGCGCGCCCCCCGAGAAGAGGTTGAAGACGCCGAGAATGCCGCCGGCCTGCGACTGGAACAGCTCTGCCAGCCGCTCCGGATCGATGCCCGGAACCGGAATGTGCGCACCCAGGCGATAGACGATCAGCGCACCCACCAGAAACAGCACCCGGCGCTTCAGGTCACCGAAGCGGCCGGGCGTACCCAGCGTGGCAGCAGGATTGGCCACTTTGCGATTCCTTCGTTTACTCGGTCACCACGGAGCCGCCGGCAGCTTCGATCGCCGCGACCGCACCCTTGGTCGCGCCGACGCCACGGAGCGTGATCTTGCGCCCGATGCTGCCGGAGAGCACGACCTTCGCGGCCAGCGCGCCAGCCGGGACGATTCCCGCCTGCATCAGCACCAACAGATCGATCTCGTCGACCGGCAGCTTGTCGAGCTCGGACAGTCGCACTTCGACATTCCGCGAAGCGGTCAGCGAGACAAAGCCACGCTTGGGCAAACGGCGTTGCAGCGGCATCTGACCGCCTTCGAAACCGACCTTGTGGAAACCGCCGGCGCGCGACTTCTGACCCTTGTGGCCACGGCCGCAGGTCTTGCCGAGGCCGCTGCCGATGCCGCGTCCGACACGCTTGGCCGCCGACTTCGAACCCGCCGCAGGTTTAATCGTATTGAGCCGCATATCAACCCTCACACTTCACAAGGTAGGACACCTTGTTCACCATGCCGCGAACTTCGGGCGTGTCCTGCAGTTCGACCGTGTGATGCATGCGCCGCAGACCGAGCCCGCGGACGGTCGCACGGTGCGACTGCTTGGTGCCGATCACGCTCTTCACGAGCGTGACTTTGATCGTTTTCTCGGACATTGCTTACCCCAGAATCTCTTCAACGGTCTTGCCGCGCTTCGCAGCGATCTGCGCCGGCGTGTTGATCGCCAGCAAACCGTTGAGCGTGGCACGCACGACGTTGTACGGATTGGCCGAGCCGAGGCACTTGCAGGTGACGTCGGTCACGCCCATCACCTCGAACACTGCACGCATCGGACCGCCGGCGATGATGCCGGTACCGCTCGGCGCAGGCTGCATCAGCACCTCGGAGGCACCATGCTTGCCGACCACCGAATGCTGCAGCGTGCCGTTCTTCAGCGGAATCTTCGTCAGCTTGCGGCGCGCTTCGTCCATCGCCTTCTGCACCGCGACCGGCACTTCGCGCGATTTACCCTTGCCCATCCCGACGCCGCCGTCGCCGTCGCCGACCACCGTCAGCGCCGCGAACCCGAGGATCCGGCCGCCCTTGACGACCTTCGTCACACGGTTGATGGCGACCATCTTTTCGCGGAGGCCGTCATCCCGCTCCTCCGGCGCCTGCGGTCGCTTGCTTTGTTGCTTAGCCATTCGAATCCTCGCTTAGAACTTGAGTCCGCCTTCGCGGGCGGCCTCGGCCAGCGCCTTGACGCGACCGTGATACTGGAATCCGGCGCGATCGAATGCGACCGCCTCGACGCCGGCGGCCTTCGCACGCTCGGCGATCAGCTTGCCGACGACTTGCGCGGCCTGCTTGTTGCCGCCATTCGCGATTTGCGAACGCACGTCGGCTTCGACGGTGGAGGCAGCGGCCAACACCCGCGCTCCACTGCCGTCAATGACTTGCGCGTAGATGTGGGAGTTGGAACGGAACACGGCGAGGCGCACCGACTTCAGCTCCGCGATTTTGGCTCGGGTTTTACGAGCACGACGCAGACGAACTTCTTTCTTGTTCATGACGAACCGCCCTTACTTCTTCTTGGTTTCCTTGAGCACAACCACTTCGTCCGAATAACGGACGCCCTTGCCCTTGTAGGGCTCCGGTTCGCGGTATGCACGCACCTCGGCTGCGACCTGACCGACCTGCTGCTTGTCGATACCCTTGATGATGATCTCGGTCTGGGTCGGCGTTTCCACCTTCACGCCGGCAGGCATTTGATGCACTACCGGATGCGAGAAACCGAGCGTCAGGTTCAGCTTGTCGCCCTGCGCCTGCGCCCGGTATCCGACGCCGACAAGCGTGAGCTTGCGCTCAAAGCCTTTCGTGACGCCGGTCACCATGTTGTTGACCAGAGCGCGCACGGTCCCGGACATCGCACGGGCGTTCTCGACACCTTCACGCGCCTTGCAGACGAGTTCGTCGCCGTCGCGCTCGACCGAGACCGCGTCGCCGATGAACTGATTCACCGATCCGAGGGGCCCCTTGACCGCAACTTCGCCAGCGCCGATCGTGACTTCGACGCCCTTGGGAATTGCGATCGGATTCTTAGCTACACGAGACATGAAACCCCCTTATGCGACGTAGCAAATCACTTCGCCACCGACGTGCCCGGCACGCGCCGCGCGATCCGTCATCACGCCGCGCGGCGTGGAAACGATGGCGACGCCGAGGCCGTTCATGACGCGCGGCAGATCGGTCGTGCTCTTGTATACGCGCAGACCAGGACGGCTGACACGCTCGATGCGCTCGATGACCGGGCGCCCGGCGTAATACTTGAGCGCGACGTCGAGTTCGGGCTTGCCATCCGCCTCGCGTACCGAATAACCGTCGATGTAGCCTTCGTCCTGCAAAACCTTGGCGATCGCGACCTTCAGCTTCGAACAAGGCATCGACACGCTAACCTTCTGAGCCTGCTGACCATTGCGGATCCGGGTCAGCATGTCGGCGATAGGATCGGACATACTCATCTGCTAATCTCCTTACCAGCTCGCCTTGGTCATGCCCGGGACTTCGCCACGGAACGCGAGGTCGCGAAGTTTGTTGCGGCAAATCCCGAACTTGCGGAAAACGCCACGCGGACGGCCCGTCAGGGCACAGCGATTACGCTCACGAACCGGACTTGCATTGCGGGGCAACTGCTGCAACTTCAGACGCGCAGCCATGCGCTCTTCTTCGGACAGCTTGAAATCGTTGATCTGCGCGATCAGCGCGGCGCGCTTGGCGGCAAACTTTTCCACCATCTTGCGGCGCTTCTCTTCGCGATTGATCAAAGCCAGTTTCGCCATAACACCCTCAATTCTTGAACGGAAACTTGAACGCGGCGAGCAGCGCGCGCGCTTCCTGATCGCTCTTCGCGGTCGTCGTGATGCTGATGTTCATCCCACGGAGCGCATCGATCTTGTCGTACTCGATTTCGGGGAAGATGATCTGCTCTTTGACGCCGAGGTTGTAGTTACCCCGACCGTCGAAGCCCTTCCCGCCGATGCCGCGGAAGTCACGGATGCGCGGCATCGCGACCGTCACCAGACGGTCGAGGAACTCGTACATCTTCGCGCCGCGCAGCGTAACCATGCAGCCGATCGGATAACCGTCACGAATCTTGAAGCCCGCGATGGACTTGCGCGCCTTCGTGACAACCGGCTTCTGGCCGGCAATCTTGACCATGTCTCCGACAGCGTACTCGAGGATCTTCTTGTCGCCGACGGCCTCACCTACACCCATGTTCAGGGTGACCTTGGAGATGCGCGGCACCTCCATCACGGACTTGTAACCGAACTGCTTCAGCAACTCGGGAGCAACCGTTTCCTTGTAATACTGCTGCAAGCGCGCCATTGCCACTCCTTACGCGTCCACCAGTTCGCCATTCGACTTGAAGAAGCGCACCTTGCGGCCATCCTCAAGCACCCTGATACCCACGCGATCGCCCTTCTGGGCAGCGGGGTTGAACAATGCGACGTTGGAAATATGCAGCGGCATTTCCTTTTCGACGATGCCGCCCACCTCGCCCTTGAGCGGATTCGGGCGAACGTGCTTCTTGGCACGATTCACACCCTCGACCACAACGCGCTCATCACCGACCCAACTCAGCACCACACCGCGGCGACCGCGATCCTTGCCGGCCAGAACGACCACCTCATCACCCTTGCGGATCTTGTTCATCTCGATAACTCCTTAGAGCACTTCAGGCGCCAGCGAGACAATCTTCATGAACCGCTCGGTGCGCAACTCGCGCGTGACCGGCCCAAAGATCCGCGTACCGATCGGCTCGAGCTTGTTGTTGAGCAGCACAGCAGCATTGCTGTCGAACTTGACAAGCGATCCGTCGGGACGCCGCACACCCTTCGCGGTGCGCACGACGACCGCGCTGTAAATATCGCCCTTCTTGACGCGACCACGCGGCGCCGCGTCCTTGATCGTGACCTTGATGATGTCGCCGATGCCCGCATAACGGCGCTTGGACCCGCCGAGCACCTTGATGCACATCACCGAACGCGCGCCGGTGTTATCGGCGACGTCCAGCCTGGACTGCATTTGAATCATGAATTTATCTCCAACTTGCCCCGCTACAGCGGTCAGTCTTGGAACCCGTACGGGCAAGAAGCTCCGAAGAGCGAAAGCAAAGATTGAAAATTATAACAGCTCGGCATGTTACTGCCAAGCTGTCAGAGTGTTATCCGAAGTTCAGATAACGCGCGCTTTTTCGAGAACCTTGGCTACGCGCCAGGACTTGGTCTTCGAGATCGGGCGGCACTCTTCGATCTCCACCAGATCCCCGGCGCCCGCGCCCCCGTCTTCGACATGGGCGTGGTATTTCGCGGACCGCGTAATGACCTTGCCGTAAAGTTCGTGTTTAACGCGACGCTCGACGAGCACGGTGACCGTGTTCTGCATCTTGTCGCTGACGACACGCCCCACCAGCGTGCGCCTAACTTTTTCGATCTGTTCGGTCATTTCTGCACCGCCTTTTCCCGCAGAAGCGTACGCACGCGCGCGATGTCGCGGCGCACTTTTCCGAGTTGGCTCGTGTTGCCGAGCTGCTGCGTCGCGAGTTGCATACGCAGCGAAAACTGCGCCTTCAGCAGTTCGAGCAACTCTTGATTCAATTCACCGGCGCTCTTCGCGCGGAGTTCACTCGCTTTCATGCTCACCCCATCTGACGGTGGACGAAGACCGTCTCGAGCGGAAGCTTCGCGGCTGCAAGCCGGAATGCCTCACGGGCGAGCGTCTCGTCGACTCCGTCCATCTCGTACAACACCTTGCCGGGCTGGATCTCGGCGACCCAGTACTCGGGGTTACCCTTGCCGTTACCCATCCGCACTTCGGCGGGTTTCTTCGAGATCGGCTTGTCGGGGAAAATGCGGATCCAGATGCGACCACCCCGCTTGATGTGGCGGGTCATCGCACGACGGGCCGATTCGATCTGCCGCGCCGTCAGACGTCCGCGACCAACCGCCTTGAGCCCGAACTCGCCGAAGCTGACCTTCGCGCCGCGCGTCGCGACGCCGGTGTTCCGGCCCTTCTGCTCCTTACGATACTTTCTTCTAGACGGCTGCAGCATCATTCACTCCTGCTTTCTTCCGGCTGCCGGGGCTGCCCCTCGGCACCGCCGCGACGGGCCGGACGGCGACCGGGACGACCCTCGCCGCCCTCGGGACCACGGGGTGCGCCGCGACGCCCGCGACGCGCGTCGGCTTCGGGCTCGACGACGGCCGGCCGCTCGTTGCGACCCAGCATCTCGCCCTTGTAAACCCACACCTTGATCCCGATGATCCCGTACGTCGTCTTCGCTTCGGAAACGCCGTAGTCGATGTCGGCGCGCAACGTGTGAAGCGGTACGCGTCCTTCGCGATACCACTCGGTACGGGCGATTTCGGCACCGTTCAGACGGCCCGCGCTCATGATCTTGATACCCTGGGCGCCCAGGCGCATCGCGTTCTGCATCGCGCGTTTCATCGCACGGCGGAACATGATCCGCTTCTCGAGCTGCTGCGCGATCGAATCGGCGATCAGCTTCGCGTCGACTTCGGGCTTGCGGACTTCCTCGATATTGACGTGCACCGGCACGCCCATAATCTTCTGGAGCTCGCGCTTGAGCAGCTCGATGTCCTCGCCCTTCTTGCCGATCACGACGCCCGGCCGCGCGCTGAACAGCGTGATGCGCGCGTTCTTGGCGGGACGCTCGATGACGATGCGACCCACCGACGCGTGCGCGAGCCGCTTCTTCAGGAAATCGCGGACCTTCAGATCTTCGTGCAGCATGCGGGAGTAATCACCGCTGGGAGCGAACCAACGCGAACTCCAGTCCCGCGTGACCGCAAGACGGAATCCGGTCGGATGAATTTTCTGACCCATAATTACCCCTTATTCCCCGACGGTCACGTAGATATGGCAGGTCGGCTTCAGGATGCGGTTGCCGCGCCCCTTTGCCCGCGCGGTGAAGCGCTTCAGCGACGTGCCTTCCTCGACGTAGATCGTCTTCACCTTAAGGGTGTCGATGTCTGCGCCATCGTTATGTTCGGCGTTGGCGATCGCCGACTCGACCACCTTGCGGATGATCTGAGCGCCTTTTTTCGGCGAGAAAGCGAGGACGTTGAGCGCCTGATCAACCGGCCTGCCCCGCACGAGGTCCGCCACCAGCCGGCCTTTCTGGGCCGACAGGCGAACGCCCCGGAGAATTGCTCTGGTTTCCATGATGACTCCTTACCTCTTCGCCTTCTTGCTCGCGGCGTGACCCTTGAACGTCCGGGTCAGCGCGAACTCGCCGAGCTTGTGGCCGACCATGTTTTCCGAGACGAATACCGGAACGTGCTGACGACCGTTATGGACCGCAATCGTCAAGCCGACGAAATCGGGCAGCACCGTCGACCGGCGCGACCAGGTCTTGATCGGACGCTTGTCGTTGCTCGCCCGGGCGGCGTCAACCTTCTTCAGCAGGTGCGCGTCGACAAACGGGCCTTTTTTAATAGAACGTGCCATCTGTTACCCCTTAACGCTTGTGACGACGCTGCACGATCATCGTGTCGGTGCGCTTGTTGCTGCGCGTGCGGTAGCCCTTCGCCGGCTGACCCCACGGGCTGCGCGGCACACCGCCTTCGCCGGTACGGCCCTCGCCGCCACCATGCGGGTGATCGACCGGGTTCATCGCGACACCGCGGACCGTCGGACGGATACCGCGCCAGCGGTTCGCGCCCGCCTTGCCGATCTTGCGCAGGCCATGCTCTTCGTTGCCGACGACGCCGATCGCGGCGCGGCACTCGACGTGCACGCGGCGCACTTCGCCCGAGCGCAGACGGATCTGTGCGTAGGCGCCTTCACGCGCGAGGAGCTGCACCGAAGTCCCCGCCGCGCGGGCGATCTGCGCCCCCTTTCCGGGCATCATCTCGACGCAGTGGATCGTCGAACCGACCGGGATGTTGCGGATCGGCAGGACGTTACCCGCCTTGATCGGGGCTTCCGGGCCGCTGACGACCGTCTGACCGACTTCGAGACCCTTCGGAGCGATAATGTATGCACGTTCGCCATCGGCGTAGCAGACCAGCGCGATGTTTGCCGAACGGTTCGGGTCGTACTCGATACGCTCGACACGGGCCGCAATCCCGTCCTTGTTGCGACGGAAATCGACGAGGCGGTAATGCTGCTTGTGACCGCCGCCCTGATGACGCACCGTGATGCGACCGCTGTTGTTGCGCCCTGCATTCTTCGACTGCTTCTCGACGAGCGCGGCGTGCGGACGGCCCTTGTAGAGCTCCGCATTGACCACCTTGACCATCGCACGACGGCCGGCAGACGTGGGCTTGAGTTTAACCAATGCCATGATTCGTCACTCCCCGGCCACGAAATTGATTTCCTGGCCCGGCTTGAGGCACACGAAGGCCTTCTTCCAGTCCTTGCGGCGACCCATCATCTTGCCGAAGCGCTTGACTTTGCCCTTCACGTTCGAGATCTGGACCGACTTCACTTCGACCTTGAACAGAAGCTCGACCGCAGCCTTCACTTCGGGCTTCGTCGCGGTCGGCGCGACCTTGAAAACCACCTGCTCGTTCTTGTCGGCGACATAGGTCGCCTTTTCGGAGATCTGGGGCGCGAGCAGCACCTGCATCAGACGCTCTTGGCTGAATCCGCTCATTGCCAGGCCTCCTCCATCTTGGCCAGCGCGCCCTTCGTCACGATGACTTTCTCATAGTGGACGAGCGACACCGGATCCGCCTCGCTGACCTCAAGAACCAGCACGTCATGCAGATTCCGGGAAGAGAGGAACAGGTTTTCATCGAACGCATCGGTGATGACGAGAACGGAGTCGAGACCCATCCCCTTCAGCTTCTGCGACAGCAACTTGGTCTTCGGCGCTTCGACGCTGAAGCTCTCAACGATCGCCAGGCGATCTTCGCGCGCGAGCTGTGACAGGATCGCGGCCACGCCGGCGCGGTACATCTTGCGATTGACCTTCTGCGAGAAGTTCTCGTCCGGCTTGTTCGGGAAGGTCCGACCGCCCCCGCGCCACAGCGGGCTCGACGCCATACCGGCACGAGCGCGGCCCGTACCTTTCTGCCGCCACGGCTTGTGCGTTGACTTCGCGATCTCCGAACGCCCCTTCTGGGCACGGTTGCCCGAACGCGCATTGGCCATGTAGGCGACGACGACCTGATGGATCAGCGCCTCGTTGTAATCGCGACCGAACAGCGCGTCAGAAGCCTGCAGCGTCGCCGCCTGCACACCCTGATCATTCAACAGCTTAAGTTCCATAACGCCCTCGCTCAGCCACGGGCCTTGACCGCCGGACGGACGATGACATCGCCGCCCTTCGAGCCAGGTACAGCCCCCTTAACCAGGAGCAACTGACGTTCAACATCGACACGAACGACCTCGAGACCCTGCGTCGTGCGCGTAACGTTCCCATACTGACCCGCCATGCGCTTGCCCGGAAACACGCGACCGGGATCCTGCGCCATGCCGATCGAACCGGGAGCGTTGTGCGAAATCGAGTTACCGTGCGACGCGCGGTTGGACGAGAAGTTGTGCCGCTTGATGGAACCCGAAAAGCCCTTGCCGATCGACGTACCGGTGACATCCACCTTCTGACCGACCGCAAAGAGGTCGACACCGACGACGTCGCCCGGCTTGAAGCCGGCGACTTGCTCGATTTCGACGCGGAATTCCTTAAGGATATGACCGGCTTCGACGCCAGCCTTGGCGAGATGACCGGCAAGGGGTTTTCCAACCCGGCTCGCGCGGCGCTTGCCGAAAGTCACCTGAACGGCGGTATAACCGTCACTTTCAGGCGTCTTGACTTGGGTCACACGATTATTGGACACGTCAAGCACCGTCACCGGGACACTCCTGCCGTCCTCAGCGAAAATGCGAGTCATGCCAACCTTGCGCCCTACAAGGCCTAGACTCATTTTTTTCTCCTGATCCCCGGTTACGATTGACCGGGCCCTATAAAAAATTTTACGCCAAAAGGCGCAAAGGCCGGATTATACCGGCCTTTCTCGAAACACCGCAAGCGCGGACGCTTACTGCAGCTTGATCTCGACGTCGACGCCGGCCGGCAGGTCGAGCTTCATCAGCGCATCGACGGTTTTGTCCGTCGGATCGATGATGTCCATCAGCCGCTGATGCGTGCGAATCTCGAACTGGTCTCGCGATGACTTGTTCACGTGCGGCGAACGCAGCACGTCGAAGCGCTCGATGCGCGTCGGCAACGGCACCGGCCCACGAACTACGGCCCCGGTACGCTTCGCGGTGTCGACAATCTCCAGCGCGGACTGGTCGATCAGTCGATAGTCGAACGCCTTCAGACGGATGCGGATTTTCTGGTTTTGCATTTGTGGAGTCCTAAAAGAGCGAGCCCGGGGCGACGGGCCCCGGGCGGAACAGTTTTCTTCTTGTTACTCGACGATCTTCGCGACGACGCCGGCACCGACGGTACGGCCGCCTTCGCGGATCGCGAAACGCAGACCTTCTTCCATCGCGATCGGAGCCATCAGCTTCACGGTGATCGACACGTTGTCGCCCGGCATCACCATCTCGGTGCCTTCGGGCAGCGCGATCGAACCGGTCACGTCGGTCGTCCGGAAGTAGAACTGCGGACGGTAGTTGTTGAAGAACGGCGTGTGACGCCCGCCTTCTTCCTTCGACAGCACGTACACTTCACCGGTGAAGTGGGTGTGCGGCTTGATCGAACCCGGCTTGCACAGCACCTGGCCGCGCTCGACGTCTTCACGCTTGGTGCCGCGCAGCAGCACGCCGACGTTGTCGCCCGCCTGACCCTGGTCGAGCAGCTTGCGGAACATTTCGACGCCGGTGCAGGTGGTCTTGACCGTCGGCTTGATGCCGACGATTTCGACTTCTTCACCGACCTTGACGATGCCGCGCTCGACACGACCGGTCACGACAGTGCCACGACCCGAGATCGAGAACACGTCTTCGATCGGCAGCAGGAACGGCTTGTCGATCGCGCGCTCGGGCGTCGGGATGTACGAGTCGAGCGCTTCGGCCAGGCGCATGATCGCCGGCTCGCCGATCTCGGACTGGTCGCCTTCGAGCGCCTTCAGCGCCGACCCCTTGACGATCGGAATGTCGTCGCCCGGGAAGTCGTACTTCGACAGCAGCTCGCGCACTTCCATCTCGACGAGTTCGAGGAGCTCCTCGTCGTCGACCATGTCGCACTTGTTCAGGAACACGATGATGTACGGCACGCCGACCTGACGCGCGAGCAGGATGTGCTCGCGGGTCTGCGGCATCGGGCCGTCGGCGGCCGAGCACACCAGGATCGCGCCGTCCATCTGCGCCGCACCGGTGATCATGTTCTTCACGTAGTCGGCGTGCCCCGGGCAGTCGACGTG
>NZ_JAKFEF010000015.1:0-32953 GCF_036675785.1 Aromatoleum sp. | reverse complement strand
CGCCTCGAGCCTGTCGCGCTGGTGCCTCGTCGTCGCGATCTCGGCGCTCGGCGTGAAGACCTCGTTCCAGCAGCTCGCCGCGGTCGGCTGGCGCCCGGTCGCGATGCTCGCGGTCAATACCGTGTTCCTTGCGGCGTTGATCCTCGGCGGGTTGATGGTGATGCACTGAGCGCCGCGGGAGCAGATTTCTGCGCCACCGCGGACACAGGTTTTCTTAAGGGTCCCCGGTCGTTGCCGGAATTCCGAATCACCCCTTCCATGGATGGGACACCCCGAACGGACGTGGGGCCAGTGATCATGGAGAGCCGTGTCCTCGCCGTCGGCCCAACTTTTGCTCGTGATCTTTTCGGTCTTGTAACTGTCCCATGTCTCAGCAATCGTGGGCGAGGACAGAGAAGCCATTCGCGGCGCCGGGTTGCGGCGCCGGATGACGGAGCGGGGAGGAAGGTGCGTTGGAGGCGGGGCAAAAAACCGCGGGGATTCGGCGGCGGAAGTAGTACTGAGGTCGTGACGGGAGCGTGGGAGAAAATTCATGTGCCACACGTTTGTGCCACACGTTCGCCGGTCCTCCCGACAAAAAAGCCGCTGATCCTTGAGAATCAACGGCTTGCTGAAAATGATGGTGGTGATGGGCGGAATCGAACCGCCGACCTACGGGTTATGAATCCGTCGCTCTAACCGTCTGAGCTACATCACCACGCGAGCCTGCTAATATATCGGTTTGGGAATTGAGGCGTCAAGACGCGTTGATGAAGAAACTCTACATCCGCACTTTCGGGTGCCAGATGAACGAGTACGACTCCGACAAGATGGCGGACGTGCTCGGGGCGACCGAGGAGCTGGTCAAGACCGACAACCCCGAAGAGGCCGACGTGATCCTCTTCAACACCTGCTCGGTGCGCGAGAAGGCGCAGGAGCGCGTGTTCCACGACCTCGGCCGGGTCAAGCACCTGAAGCAGGCGAAGCCGGATCTGATCATCGGCGTCGGCGGCTGCGTCGCGAGCCAGGAAGGCGGGGCGATCGTCGCCCGGGCGCCGTACGTCGACGTGGTGTTCGGGCCGCAGACGCTGCACCGGCTGCCGCAGCTGATCGCGGAACGCCGCTATAGCGGGCGGTCGCAGGTCGACATCTCGTTCCCCGAGATCGAAAAGTTCGACAACCTGCCGCCGGCGCGCGTCGAAGGCGCGAACGCATTCGTGTCGATCATGGAGGGCTGCTCGAAGTACTGCACGTTCTGTGTCGTGCCGTACACGCGCGGGGAGGAAGTGTCGCGGCCGCTCGACGACATCCTGACCGAGGTCGCGGGCCTCGCGGATCAGGGCGTCAAGGAAGTCACGCTGCTCGGGCAGAACGTCAACGCGTGGCGCGGGCCGATCACGAAGGACGGCGCGGACCTGGGTGATTTCGCGTTCCTGCTCGAATGCGTCGCCGAGATCCCCGGCATCGAGCGGCTGCGTTACACGACGTCTCACCCGCGCGAGATGACGCCGCGGGTGTTCGAGGCGTACGCGAACATTCCGAAGCTCGTCAGCCATCTGCACCTGCCGGTGCAATCGGGCTCGGATCGCATCCTCGCGGCGATGAAGCGCGGCTACTCGGTGCTCGAATTCAAATCGGTCGTCCGCAAGCTGCGCGCGGCGCGGCCGGACCTGTCGCTGTCGTCGGACTTCATCGTCGGCTTTCCGGGCGAGACCGAGGAGGATTTCGAGAAGACGATGAAGCTGATCGACGAGGTCGGCTTCGATGCGTCGTTCAGCTTCGTCTATAGCGCTCGCCCCGGGACGCCGGCGGCCGAACTCGCCGACCCGGTGCCGCAGGAGACGAAGCTTGCGTGGCTCGCGCGGCTGCAGAAGCGCATCGACGAGCAGGCGCAGGCGATCAGCCAGGCGATGGTCGGCCGCGTCGAGCGCGTGCTCGTCGAGGGGTTGTCGCGCAAGAATGCCGACGAACTGGCGGGGCGCACCGACAACAACCGGATCGTGAACTTCGTCGGGAATCCGCGCTTGATCGGACAGTTCGTCGACGTCACGATCACCGCAGCGCTGCCGCACAGCCTGCGCGGCGAAGTCTGCGTTCGGGAGATGTGAATGGCACGTCCGCTGGAGATCGTCCTCGAGCCGCTCGACAACGAGCGACTCGCGAACCTGTGCGGCGCGCTCGACGAGAACCTGCGCCAGATCGAAACCGCGTACGACGTCACGATCGCGCGCCGCGGCGAGCGCTTCACGCTGCAGGGGCATCCGTCCCAGGCGCAACTCGCCGCGAAGGCGTTGCACGAATTCTACGAGCAGGCGAACGAGCACATCAGCGTCGACGACATCCAGCTCGGCTTGGTCGAATTCGCGAACCGCCGCCAGTCCGATCAGCCGGCACCGGCGCTGCTGACGCGGAAGACCGAATTGCACGGCCGCACCCCGCGCCAAGTCGATTATCTGCGCAACATCCAGGCGCACGACATCACCTTCGGCATCGGACCGGCCGGCACCGGCAAGACCTACCTTGCGGTCGCGAGCGCCGTCGACGCGTTCGAGCGCCAGCACGTCGAGCGCATCATCCTTACGCGTCCGGCGGTCGAAGCGGGGGAGCGGCTCGGCTTCCTGCCGGGGGATCTCGCGCAGAAGGTCGACCCCTACCTGCGCCCGCTCTACGACGCGCTCTACGACCTGATGGGTTTCGACCGCGTCGCGAAGCTCTTCGAGCGCGGCAGCATCGAAATCGCGCCGCTCGCGTTCATGCGCGGGCGCACGCTGAACCACGCCTTCATCATCCTCGACGAGGCGCAGAACACGACGCCGGAACAGATGAAGATGTTCCTCACGCGCATCGGCATCGGCGCGAAGGCGGTCGTCACCGGCGACCTCACACAGGTGGATCTGCCGCGCGGCAACCGCAGCGGCTTGCTCGAAGCGCGTGAAGTGCTCGCCAGTGTGCGCGGCATCGCGTTCTCCGAGTTCCAGAAGGAAGACGTCGTGCGTCATCCGCTCGTCGCGCGGATCGTCGAGGCGTACGACAACCGGACCGCGCGCGAGGCGCAGGCGGCGCTCGTCCGCAAGGATGAGCATGGAGCCTGACACAGCGCCACCGCGGCTCGACCTCGCGGTCCAGCGCGCGATCGGCCGGGCGAACCGGGCGCTTTCGCCGGACACCGCGAGCATTCGCCGTTGGGCGTCGGCGGCCCTCGCAGGGGACGCCGAAGTCACGGTGCGACTCGTCGGCGCCGCGGAAGGGCGGCGCCTGAATCGCGACTACCGGGGCAAGGACTACGCGACGAACGTGCTGACCTTCGTCTACGGCGAGGGCGAGGCGCTGTTCGCCGATGCGGACGAAGGGGCGAACGCGGCGGACGAAATCGACGGTGCGCCGCTCGTCGGCGACCTCGTGCTGTGCGTCCCGGTCGTCCAGCGCGAGGCCGCGGACCAGCGCAAGCCGCTCGCCGCGCACTTCGCCCACCTGATCGTGCACGGCATGCTCCACCTGCAGGGCTTCGACCACGAGGCGGCCGACGAAGCGGAAGAGATGGAAAGCCGCGAGGCGCAAATCCTCGCGACGCTCGGCTACGCGAATCCATACGCCTGAGCCGCGTTCTCGACTATATCGATATCATGGACAGTTCCCCCGTCAAACCATCGCTGCTCGAACGACTCTCGGCGCTGCTGTCGCGCGAACCCGAAGACCGCGGGGAACTGATGGCCCTGCTGCACGCCGCCTTCGAGCGCGACCTGCTCGATGCGGACGCGCTATCGATGATCGAAGGGGCGCTGGAGATTTCCGATCTGCAGGTCCGTGACGTGATGGTTCCGCGCTCGCAGATGGAGGTCATCCGTCTCGACGATCCGCTCGAACGGATCACCGGCTTCGTCATCGACACCGGCCATTCGCGCTTTCCGACCGTCGGCGACGGCAAGGACGACGTGATCGGTATCTTTCTCGCGAAAGACTTGCTGCGCTATTACGCGGGGCGCGAGTTCGACCTGCGCCACATGCTGCGCCCGGCGGTGTTCGTGCCGGAGACGAAGCGCCTGAACGTGATGTTGCGGGAGTTCCGCGTCAGCCATAACCACATGGCGATCGTCGTCGATGAGTACGGCGGCGTCGCCGGCCTCGTGACGATCGAGGACGTCCTCGAGCAGATCGTCGGCGAGATCGAGGACGAATACGATTTCGAGGAAGTCGGCGACAACATCCGCCTCGTTGAGGACGGACGCTACCGCGTCAAGGCGACGACCGAGATCGAGGATTTCAACAACGCGTTCGCGACGCATTTCAGCGACGAGGACGTCGATACCGTCGGCGGGCTCGTCATCAACGAGCTCGGCCGGCTGCCGAAACGCGGCGAAGCCCTCGTGATGGACGGGCTGAAATTCCAGGTCCTGCGCGCGGACAGCCGCCGCGTCCACAGTCTGATCGTCGAGCGCGCGGCGCCGATGGCGCAAGCGTGACGGCCGGTCGGCTCTGCCCGGCCGCGCGCGGAAGCGCCGCCAGCGTCCGCACGCTTGCGGGACCGTCGTGCGTTCACCACTGCGGATCCCGCGCGTGAGTACCGCAAACCGGTCCTCGTTGCTCCCCGCGCTGCTTTCGTTCGGCGCCGGCGGCGCGTCCGTCTTCGCATTCGCGCCTTTCGAAATCTTTCCCGCCGCGTTCGGGAGCCTCGCCGTCCTCGCGGCGCTGTTGCAGCGCGCGCGCGGCTGGCGCGGCGGTTTCGGAGCCGGGTTCGCGTGGGGTCTCGGCGCCTTCCTCGCCGGGGTGTCGTGGCTGTACGTCGCGCTGAACCGCTACGGCGGCATGCCGATGCCGCTCGCGGGTTTCGCGATCCTGCTGTTCTGCGCGTATCTCGCGCTCTTTCCGGCGCTCGCCGGCGGCTTGTTCGTCCGCTTCGCGCGGGGCGGCGCGTTGCGGCGGGCGGCGCTGTTCGCGGGCCTGTGGGCGACGGGCGAGTGGTTGCGGGGGTGGCTCTTCACCGGTTTCCCGTGGCTCGCCGTCGGCTATTCACAGACGCCGCCGAGCCCGCTCGCCGGGTTCGCGCCGGTCCTCGGCGTGTATGGCGTCGGCGGCCTCGTCGCTTTCGTCGGCGCGCTCCTCGCCTTCACGACGTGGCGCCGCGCCGCGCCCGCGTTTGGCGGCGCGTTCGCCGTGGTGCTCGTCGCGAGCGCCGGCGCCGGCCTCGCGCGCGTCGCCTGGACCGAAGCTTCGGGCGACCCGATCGAGGTCGCGCTGATCCAGACGAACATCGAGCAGAACCTGAAGTGGCGCCCCGAGCGGCTTTCCGACTGGCTCGAAACGAACGCGCAACTCGCGCGCGAGCACGTCGCCGACCTCGTCGTGCTGCCGGAAACGACGCTGCCGATCCTCGCCGACCGGCTGCCGGCCGGCTACCTCGACATGCTTGCCGCGCCGGCCCGTGCGCGCGGCGGAAATCTTGTGCTCGGCGCCTTCGTCCGCGATGCCGACGGCGGCATCTACAATGCCGCGATCAGCGTCGGCGCGTCCCAGAGCGCGGTCTACGCGAAGCAGCACCTCGTGCCGTTCGGCGAATATTCGCCGCCGCTGTTCGGCTGGTTCTACCGCCTCGTCGACATTCCGATGTCGGATCAGACGCGCGGCGGGCCGACTCAGCCGCCGATGGCGCTCGGGGACCAGCGCGTTGCGGTCAACATCTGCTACGAGGATGTGTTCGGCCGCGAGCTGATCCGCAGCCTGCCCGACGCGACGCTGATGTTGAACATCTCGAACCTCGCGTGGTACGGCGATTCGTTCGCGCAGCCGCAGCATCTGCAGATCGCGCGGATGCGGGCGCTCGAGACCGGGCGCCCGATGCTGCGCTCGACGAACACCGGCATGACCGCGGTGGTGAATCCCGACGGCAGCGTCGCCGCCGCGCTGCCCGCGTTCACCCGCGGGGCGTTGCGCCTCGAAGTGCGGGGCTACGCCGGGCTCACGCCGTACGCGCGGTGGGGCGATCGCGCGGCGATGCTGATCGCATTGCTCGCGGTCGTCGCGGGCGGCGCCGGGGCCCGTCGTCCGCGCCCGGTCGGCGCGGCGAAAGCGGTCTCGGGATAGACCGGGCGGGCGACATTTCGGCGCAAACTTCGCCCGCTGCGCCGAATGCCAGTAAAATCCGGTTCTTTGCGTTTGCCGCGCGGCTCCGCACGCCGCCGGCCCAGCCGCCCGAGACCATGTCCCCGCAGAAACCGAACTTCCAGCAAGTCATCCTGACGCTCCAGCAGTTCTGGGGCGAGCGCGGCTGCGTGCTGCTGCAACCGTACGACCTCGAAGTCGGCGCCGGCACGTCGCACACGGCGACCTTCCTGCGCGCGATCGGCCCCGAACCGTGGAACGCGGCCTACGTGCAGCCGTCGCGCCGCCCCAAGGACGGCCGCTACGGCGAGAACCCGAACCGTCTGCAGCACTATTACCAGTTCCAGGTCGTGCTGAAGCCGTCGCCGCTGAACATCCAGGAGCTGTACCTCGAATCGCTGCGCGCGCTCGGCATCGACACCAACGCGCACGACATCCGCTTCGTCGAGGACGACTGGGAGAATCCGACCCTCGGCGCCTGGGGCCTCGGCTGGGAAGTGTGGCTGGACGGCATGGAAGTCACGCAGTTCACGTACTTCCAGCAGGTCGGTGGCCTCGACTGCAAGCCGGTGCTCGGCGAGATCACCTACGGCCTCGAGCGCCTCGCGATGTACCTGCAGGGCGTCGAGAACGTCTATGACCTCGTCTGGGCGGTGTATCCGGACGGCTCGAAAGTCCGCTACGGCGACGTCTTTCACCAGAACGAGGTCGAGCAGTCGAAGTACAACTTCGAGCATGCGAACGTCGACTTCTTCTTCTCGCTGTTCGGCAACTACGAATCCGAGGCGAAGCGCCTGATCGACACCGGCCTCGCGCTGCCGGCCTACGAGATGGTGCTGAAGGCCGCGCACAGCTTCAACATGCTTGACGCGCGCGGCGCGATCTCGGTCACCGAGCGCGCCGCCTACATCGGCCGCATCCGCAACCTGTCGCGCGCGGTCGCGCAGGCCTATTTCGAATCCCGCGCGAGCCTGGGTTTCCCGATGCTGAACCACAACCCGTCGCAGGAGGCAGCGTGATGGCCGCCGCGACTCTGCTCGTCGAACTCCTGACCGAGGAACTGCCGCCGAAGGCGCTGCCGCGCTTGGGCGAAACCTTCGCCGCGAAAATCTTCGAAGGCCTGAAGGCGCGCGACCTCGTCGCCGAAGACCGCGGGTTCCGCTGCTTCGCCGCGCCGCGCCGGCTCGCAGTGACCGTGCCTGCGGTGCGAACCGCAGCGCCGTCCCGCGAGGTGACCGAGAAGATCATGCCGGTGCAGGTCGCGCTCGACGCCGAAGGCCGCCCGACGCCGGCGCTGCTGAAGAAGCTCGAAGCAAAGGGCATCCCTGCCGGCGCGGTCGCGAGCTTCGAGCGTCGCCTCGACGGCAAGGCCGAAGCGCTGTTCTACACCCGCAACGAAGACGGCGCCGCGCTCGACGACGTGCTCGCGGCGATCGTCCAGGACGCCGTCAAGGCGCTGCCGATCCCGAAGCTGATGCGCTGGGGCGCGGGCGACGCGCAGTTCGTCCGCCCGGTGCACAAGCTCTCGATGCTGCACGGCGAGCGGGTCGTGCCGGGGCGTGTGCTCGACCTCGACTCGGATCGCGTCACGCGTGGTCACCGCTTCATGAGCCGCGGCGACATCGCGCTCGCGACCGCGGAAGCCTACGAGCCGACGCTGCTCGCCGAAGGCAAGGTGATCCCGGATTTCGCCGAACGACGCGCCGACATCGAGCGTCAGCTCGTCGAAACTGCGCTGGCGCAGGGTGCGAGCCTCGGCGAGTATGCGGATCTCCTCGATGAGGTGGCGGCGCTGGTCGAGCATCCGACGGTCTATGTCGGCGAATTCGAATCCGAATTCCTCGCGGTGCCGCAGGAATGCCTGATCCTGACGATGCGCGCGAACCAGAAGTACTTCCCGCTGTTCAACGCCGAAGGCCGCCTGCTGAATCGCTTTCTGATCGTCTCGAACATGCGCCTCGCGGACCCGTCGAACATCGTAGCCGGCAACCAGCGCGTCGTCCGTCCGCGGCTGTCGGATGCCCGCTTCTTCTTCGAGCAGGACCGCAAGCACCCGTTGGAGAGCCGCCTGCCGCGCCTTGCGCCGGTCGTCTACCACAACAAGCTCGGGAACCAGCTCGAACGCGTCGAACGACTCGAACGCCTCGCGGGCCGCATTGCCGCCAAGCTGCATGGCGACGCTGCCGCCGCGGCGCGCGCCGCACGGCTCGCGAAGGCCGACCTCGTCACCGACATGGTCGGCGAATTCCCGGAGCTGCAGGGCATTATGGGGCGCTACTACGCGCTCAACGACGGCGAGGGCGACGTCGTCGCCGACGCGATCCAGTCGCATTACCAGCCCCGTTTCGCCGGCGACGCGCTGCCCGCCGGAAACGTCGCGTGCGCGGTCGCGCTCGCCGACAAGCTCGACGCGCTCGTGGGTTTCTTCGGCATTGGCCAGGTGCCCACGGGCGACAAGGATCCGTTCGGACTGCGTCGCGCCGCGCTCGGTGTGCTGCGCATCCTGATCGAGACGCCGCTGCCGCTCGACCTCGCCGCGCTGATCGCCGACACCTCCGACGGCTTCAAGCCGGGGCTGCTGACCGCGGCCGGCTTCGAAGTGCAATTGCTCGACTTCATGTTCGAGCGGCTGCGTAACCTGCTGCGCGATGCCGGCCACGCGGTCGACGTCGTCGACGCGGTGCTCGCGCTGCGCCCGATGCGCCTGGACCTCGTGCCGGCGAAGCTCGACGCGGTGCGCACCTTCCGTGGTCTGCCGGAAGCCGAGGCGCTCGCCGCGGCGAACAAGCGGATCATCAACATACTGAAGAAGGCCGAGGGGGAAGTGCCCGAGCCCGACGTCGCGCTGCTGCAGGAAGATGCCGAACGGGCGCTGTTCCACGCGGTCGTCGAGGTCGCGCCGCTGGTGCGCTCGCACGTCGCGAACGAGGACTACACCGACGCGCTGTGCGCGCTCGCGGGGCTGCGCGCGGCGGTCGACCGCTTCTTCGACGACGTCATGGTGATGGCGGAAGAGCCGCTGACACGCCAGAACCGCCTCGCGCTGCTGCGCCAGCTCGCCGGACTGATGAACCAGGTCGCCGATCTTTCGCGGCTCTCCGCGTGACGGGACGGGCGTTTTGCCGATGAAACTGATCATTCTCGACCGCGACGGTGTCATCAACTACGACTCCGACCAGTTCATCAAGTCGCCCGACGAGTGGAAGCCGATTCCCGGCTCGCTCGAAGCGATCGCGCGGCTGAACCAGTGGGGCTGGCGCGTCGTCGTCGCGTCGAACCAGTCCGGGATCGGCCGCGGCCTGTTCGGGATGGACACGCTGAACGCGATCAACGAGAAGATGGTCAAGAGCCTCGCGCAGGTCGGCGGGCGGCTCGACGCGATCTTCTTCTGCCCGCACGCCGCGAACTCGACCTGCACGTGCCGCAAGCCGAAGCCGGGTCTCTTCTACCAGATCGCCGAACGCTTCAACGTCGACCTCGCCGGCGTGCCGTCGGTCGGCGACAGCTTGCGCGACCTGCTGGCCGGCGCCGCGGTGGGCTGCAAGCCCTACCTCGTGCTGACCGGCAAGGGCCAGAAGACGCGCGAGGACCCGGCACTGCCCGAAGGCACGCTCGTCTACCCCGATCTGGCGACCGTCGTCGCTGATCTCACAGCCTGAACCCGCCGTGATCCTCCTCCGTTCCCTGCTGTTCGCGATCGTCCTCGCGATCGTCACGCCCCCTTACGCAATCTTCGGCTTCCTGACCTTCCCGCTGCCGCCCCGCATGCGCCACCGCATCATCACGTCGTGGGCGCCGCTGGTGATGTGGTTCGTCTGGCATCTGCTCGGTATCCGCTTCAAGGTCGTCGGCCGCGAGAACATCCCGGCCGGACCGGCAGTGATCCTGTCGAAGCACCAGTCGGCGTGGGAGACGATGGCGCTGCAGGTGATCTTTCCGCCGCTGTGCTTCGTGCTGAAGCGCGAATTGCTGAAAGTCCCGTTCTTCGGCTGGGGCCTCGCACAGATTCCGGGCATCGCGATCGATCGCAACGCCGGCAAGGACGCGCTGACCCAGGTCGTCGAGCAAGGCCGCGCACGGCTCGCGGAAGGCTTCTGGGTCGTCGTGTTTCCCGAAGGGACGAGGGTCGCGCCGGGCGCGACCCGACGCTACAAGCCCGGGGGCGCGTGGCTTGCGCAGAAGGCTGGCGTGCCGATTGTGCCGGTTGCGCACAACGCGGGCGAGTTCTGGCGCAGGAACGCGTTTCTGAAGCGTCCCGGCGAGATCACCGTCAGCGTTGGACCGCTGATCGACCCGGCGGGGCTTGCGGCCGCCGAGGTCAATGCGCGGGCCGAAGCGTGGATCGAGGCCGAGATGCGTCGCCTCTTTCCGCATCACTACCGGCGCGAGCCGTCGCGGGCCGCGGCCTGACCGGAAACTGCAGCGCCAAGGGGCTCGACGCGCGGGGCGGACCGCTTGAGCGGGAACTGACGCCGCGTTGATGCGGCAATGGAAGGACGGGATGAGCGAGCGCATCGAACGACGACGAAATCGACTGGAGCCCCCGGCTTCCGAGGATGACGTCGACGTTCGCGGCTTCCGCCTGATGCGCTATTTCACGCTGACGAGTCTCGTCGCGTTCGCCGCCGTCGTGCTCGCGCTGGCTTTCCTGCAGTGGCGGGAAAGCGTGTTCTTCGCCGAAGTCCAGCGCGACCAGAGCAGCTTTTTTTCGCGCGCCCAGCTCGATCTCGCGCGCAAGCAGGAGGAGTCCGCCCGCGGCAATCTGGTCCGGGTGCACGAGGCCGCGCACGTCAATCTCACGCGCCTCTTCGCGAACGTCCTGTGGGACTCGGATTTCTCGCCGTTTGTTGCGAGGGTTCAGGCGCTTCCGGTCGAGCACTGCCGTGCGCTTCCCGCGCCCGCCGCCGGGGCGACCGCGCCGCCCGACGCACGGCGCGCCTGTTTCGCCGAGCTCGGCGAGAGGATCCAGGCCCTCCCGGGCTTTTCCGCGCTTGACGCCCACGCCTACGCGACGATGCGATCGAGCAGCGTGTTCAAGATCAAGGTTTTCGATTTGCGCGGGATCACCGTCTATTCATCCGACCACAGCCAGATCGGAGTGGACGCGGCGGACAATCGGGGCTGGCAAAGTGCGATGGCGGGGCGGCCGGCCAGTGAATTGACCCATCGCGACCGCTTCAGCACCTTCGAAGGCGTCGTCGAGAATCGGGCTCTGTTGTCGAGCTACGTGCCGGTGCGCGCGCCGGGGAGCGATGCGATCGTCGGCGTCTTCGAGATCTATTCCGACGCCACGGACTTTCTCGCGCAACTCGACAGCGCGGCCGCCGAAGCGGGAAGTCTTGCCGCGGCAAACCGTGAGCGGCTGCAGCGAACCGCGGCGCAAAACCAGCTTGCGGTCGACTCGAGTTCGGAGCGCCTGATGCTGATCGTCGGCGGGTTGCTCGCGCTGCTCTACATCGCCTTGCTGCTGCTCGTGCGCAACGGCCAGCGCATCATCGACCGGCAGGCGCGCGCGCAGGAAGCGGCGACGCGGCGAGAGGAGCGGTGGCACCGCGAAAAGATGGCGGCGCTCGCCGCGATGGCGGCGAACGTCTCGCATGAGGTCGGCAATCCGCTTGCGACGATTTCTATGCTCGCGCAGGAGATCGCGTCGCAGCAGGCGAAGAACGGTTCTGCCGGCGGTCAAGCCGCACGCATCATCGAGGAGGCGCGCCGCATCGGCAACATGACGCGCCAGATCGCGGACTTCGCCGCCGCTCGCCGAGAAACCCTCGAACGGGTGGACATCAACCAGATGGTCCAGGCGGTTCTCGATTTTCTTTGCTTCGACCGCCGCTTCGCTTCGATGGAGATCGATTTCCGCCCGGACAGCGACTTGCCGTCTCACCCGGTCGTGCCGGACAAGTTGAACGAAGTGCTGATGAACCTGTTGCAGGGGTGTGCCGAATGCGATGCCGGGCTCGGCGGGCCTCGCGGACGGATCCGCATCGAGACCCATGCGCGCGCCGGCGGCGTCGTCATCCGCGTCGGCTGCGAATGCGCCGTTGGCGAGGGCGTGTGCGCCGGCCGCGACCCGTTCGGGGACTCGCGCTTCGAGGCGATGCGACGCCGGATCGCGAGCATGGGCGGCGCGCTCACGCGCTCGCCGGGCACCGTCGAAATCGTCCTTTCCGACGCCGCCGCTTCCGTTTCCGCGTAACCGGGCGAGCGCACCCGTCGCCCGTCACCTGCTTCGCCCGCGGCGATCTTCGTGCAGCGCGTGCGAAACCGCCGCGGTCTTCGCTCGGCAGGCGATTAGAATTCCGCCTCGCGCAGGGCATGTTCCCAGAATCCCGGCGCGAGCCCTTCCCAATCCCGTCAAAGGACACAGCATGGCCTCGGCATTCGGTCCAGAAGAAGCCCGCACCTATATGCACAAGCTCCTCAGGGCGATGCATCAGATGGGAGGCTCCGACCTGTTCGTGTCGGCCGACTTCCCGCCGAGTGTGAAGTCCCACGGCGGGATGAAGCCGCTCAGCCAGCAACGGCTTTCCGCCGACGTGACGAGATCGCTGGCGCTGAGCCTGATGAACGACCGTCAGCGGCAGGAGTTCGAGGCGGCGATGGAGTGCAATTTCGCGATCTCGCTGCCCGAAGTGTGCCGCTTCCGCGTCAATGTCTTCGTCCAGCAGCAGCAGGTCGGCATGGTGATCCGCACGATCGCGTCCGAGATCCCGACCCTCGACACGCTCGGCCTGCCCGATGTGCTCAAGGACATCATCATGACCAAGCGCGGGCTCGTGCTGGTCGTCGGCGGGACCGGCTCAGGCAAGTCGACGACGCTGGCGGCGATGATCGATCATCGCAACACGAACTCGGCCGGCCACATCATCACCGTTGAGGATCCGGTCGAATACGTGCACAAGAACAAGGGCTGCCTGATTACGCACCGCGAGGTCGGCGTCGATACGCATTCGTGGGAGCACGCGCTGAAGAACACGCTGCGTCAGGCCCCCGACGTGATCCTGATCGGCGAAATCCGCGACCGCGAGACGATGGAGCATGCGATCGCGTTCGCCGAGACCGGCCATCTGTGCCTCGGCACCTTGCACGCGAACAACGCGAACCAGACGATCGACCGGATCATCAATTTCTTCCCGGAAGAGCGGCGCAACCAGCTGCTGATGGATCTGTCGTCGAATCTGCGCGCGATCGTCTCGCAGCGCCTGATCCGCACCGAAGACGGCAACGGCCGCAAGGCGGCGATCGAGATCCTGCTGAACACGCCGACGATTGCCGAGATGATCTTCAAGGGCCAGTTCCAGTCGATCAAGGAGATCATGGCGAAATCGCGCGAACTCGGGATGTGCACGTTCGACCAGGCGCTGTTCGCGCTGTACGACGCGCATCACATCGGCTACGACGAGGCGATCCGCAACGCCGACTCGGCCAACGAGCTGCGCCTGCAGATCAAGCTGAAGGCCGAACGCGGTCAGCCGAGGTCCGATTCGACGGGCGAGTTCAGCCTGTCGATCGAAGAGGAGCCCGAACCCGAGGAGACGGCCGACGATTCGGCAGCGTTGTCGAAACTGCCCGCAAGAGCCTGACGCTCGCACCGGACCCGGCAAGCAACGCGCCGAGGCAAAAAAAACGCCCCGCGAGCGGGGCGTCTTTGCTTCGGGGCCTCGTGCGGCCCCGACTGTTCCGAGAACTTACGCGGCCTTCTTCGCGCCGGCCTTGGCGGTCGCGGTGACGGCCTTGACGGTCGCGTTGGTCGCGGCGGCGACGTTCGCTTCGGCGATTTCGGCGACCTGCTTCGCGGCCTTGCTGACGCTGTCGTAGGCGCTGTTCGCGGCGGCGATCGCCGACTTCACGGCGGCGACGGCGACGTCCGAACCGGCCGGGGCCGACTTCGCGGCCTTGTCGAGCGCGACGGCCAGGTTCTTGTTCAGTTCGGCGATCTGGGCTTCGACCAGCTTCGAGACTTCTTCCTGGCTCTGCGAAGCGATCTCATAGACGCTGCGGTTGTACGCGACGGCCTTCTCGACGAGCGGCTGGGCCAGCGCGCTCTGCAGGCTCAGGAGCTCCTGAACGTCCTTCGCGCCGAGCAGGGACTTCGCGTTGGCGATGCTGTCTTCGAGGATCGAACGGGCGGTGTTCAGGTTCAGGGCGGCGAAACGCTCGGCGCTGGCGAAGGTGCTGTTGGCTAGGGTCAGCAGGGTTTCGATGTTGGCTTTGTTGGTCGCGGCGAATTGCTCGGGGGTCGCAAACATGGTGGATCTCCTGATGTAGTGGGTACTTCACGCAATTAGTCTGCTTCGCAGCACTTCGCGGTGCATGATGCGTCGCAACACGGTTCGAATTATAGGGGCGAAAGCTCGCGTGTCAACCCAATGTTTGTGCGTTGCACAATACTAATGGAATTACGGTATTGCATCTTGCGGATTTCAGGTAACACTCGGTTTCCATTTGTGTTTTTGCGGAGACCGGGAGCGCGGTAGAACGCGCTGTGACTGCGGAAGTGCGCCCTCGTGGGCGGGGTGCAGCAAGGCGGGGAAGGGACGGTGTGAAGACGTTGCGGGAACGCGCCGCCGGCATCGATTGCGGCGGCGCGGCGGGACTCAGCGGTGCTTGAAGTCCGGGTTGCGCTTTTCCATGAAGGCGGTCATGCCTTCCTTCTGATCGTCGAGACCGAACGCCGCGTGGAAGACGCGCCGCTCGAACAGCAGACCCTCGTTGAGGCTGCCTTCGAATGCGCGATTGACCGACTCCTTGATCATCATCACGACCGGCAGCGAGTAGCCGGCGATCGTCGATGCGGCTTCCAGCGCCTCGTCGAGCACGCGCTCGGCGGGAACGACGCGGGCGACGAGGCCCGCGCGCTCGGCTTCGGCGGCGTCCATCGAGCGCGCGGTCAGGCACAGATCCATCGCCTTCGCCTTGCCGACCGCGCGTGGCAGCCGCTGCGTGCCGCCCGAGCCGGGCAGGATGCCGAGCTTGATCTCGGGCTGGCCGAATCTGGCGGTGTCCGCGGCGATGATCATGTCGCACATCATCGCGAGTTCACAACCGCCGCCGAGCGCGTAGCCGGCGACCGCGGCGATCACCGGCTTGCGGCAGGTCTTCACGCGTTCCCAATTGCGCGTGATGTAGTCGCCCTTGTAGGCGTCCATGTGGGAGAAGTTCGCCATCGCACCGATGTCGGCGCCCGCAGCGAACGCCTTGTCAGAGCCGGTGATGACGACCGCGCCAATGTGTTCGTCGGCTTCGAAGCCGTCGAGCGCTTCCCAGAGCTCGTCGACCAGCTGGTCGTTCAGCGCATTGAGCGCCTTCGGACGGTTCAGCGTGATCAGGCCGACCCGGTCACGCGTTTCGACGATGATGTTTTGAAAGCTCATGCGGGCTCATCTCCTGCGGATTGAAGAGTTCATCGGGGACTGCTCGGGGCGTCGGAGGGCGCTTCCTGCCCGGTCGCGGATCCTTTGGGCTGAATGGTCGCGCGCACGCGGCCTTCGCCGGAGGCCGGCGTCGCGGCGGTGCCGGGCTGGTTCGCCACCACGTAGTTTTCGGTCAGCGCGTCGTATTCGATGTAGCGTCCGCGCACTTCGTCGCCGGCGGACTTCACGTGCGCCTGATTGAAGAGCCGTGCGCGCTCGTTGCGGCTGTCATACTCAATGCGCTCGGCTTCGCCTTCGACGTATTCGTTGCTGCCTTCGCGTTTCTGGCGAAAGGTCGCCAGTCGTTTTTCATTGCCGGTCGCGACGCCGGTCTGGAAGCCGTCGGCGCCCTGCGTGACGACGAGCCGCGGCGCCTTGATGACGAGCGTGCCCTGCGTGAGCACGACGTCGCCTTCGAAGACATGCACCTTGTTGCGGTCGTCCACCGTCATGCGGTTGGCTTCGATGTTGACGGGCTTGTCGCGGTCGGCTCGCTCGGCCGAGGCCGAAGCCGGCAGCAGTCCGAGCGCGAGGGCGAGGAGAACGATTCGGGACAGGGGCTTCATGGCGTGTTCCGGGCTGAGCTTGGCATGCGCACGCGGACCGACCCGATGAGGTCGAGCGTGCCGAAGAGGTTGTCCGACTTCATGCCTTCTGCGTGCGCGGTCGCGGCACCCCGGGTGAGGACAACCGGCTCGTCGGTTTCGGCGCGCTGGTCGTCCGGCCAGATCCGCAGCGAAGCGGAGGCGAAGGTCATTTCGGGACTGCCGGGCGCCGCGACGCGGAGCCCGCGGACGTCGCCGGTCAACAGGACTTCAGTGCCGCCGTCGAGGACTTCGCCCTTTTCGGCTGCGAGCCGCAATTCGCGGCCCTCGACGCCGTACCGCAGCCGTGGGCGGTCGAGTTCGGTGACGCCGGGCAGCGGGTAGTTCGTGATCCGGTCGGCCAGCAGCTCGTAGCGCTGCCGCCCTTGTTCGTCGAAGCTGATGAGCCGCGCGCGTTCGGCGGTGAAGTCGGGCTCGCTCCTCGATTCGGCCGAGCGCTCGTTTTCTTCCTCGCGCGTCGCGCGTTCGAGCCACACCGTCGAGCCGGCGAGCACGATCAACACGATGAGCGGATAAAGCCGGGGCAGCGGGGAGCGCATCGCGGCCCTTCAGGCCAGATAGGCGGCGAGCATCGCGTCGAGGCGGTCCTGCGACGCGAGCAGAAAGTCGCAGACTTCGCGCACCGCGCCCCGTCCGCCGGCGTTGCGCGCGACATGGCAGACGTGACGGCGTACGAATTCGTGGGCGTCCGCGGGCGCCGCCGAGAAGCCGCAGGCGCGCAGGATCGGCAGGTCGACGACGTCGTCCCCCATGTAGCCGGCGGCACTCGGAGGAAGGCGGCGCGCTTCCAGCAGCGACCGCATACACGCGCGCTTGTCCTCGACCCCCATGTGCAGTTCGCGGATGCCGAGGTTCGCCGCGCGCAGTTCGAGCGCACGCGAGCTGCGGCCGCTGATGATCACGACTTCGACGCCGGCCGTCTGCAGCATCTTCAGGCCGTGGCCGTCGAGGCTCGAGAACACCTTCAGCTCTTCGCCGTTCGGCGTGAAGTACAGGCTGCCGTCGGTCATCACGCCGTCGACGTCGAAACCCATCAGCCGAACCTGCGAAGCGGCGGATGCTGCGTCCATCAGATCACCTTCGCGAGCATGAGGTCGTGCGTCGTCAGCGCGCCGGCGAGCGCGCCGTCGGCAGCGACGACGAGAAGCTGGCTGATGCGCAGCCGCTCCATGATTTCGGCCGCCTCGACCGCGAGGGCGTCCGGCCCGATGTGGCGGGGATTGCGGGTCATGACTTCCGTGAGCGTCGCGTGACGCGCGTCGCAGCCGCGTTCGAGCGCACGGCGAAGGTCGCCGTCGGTGAAGATGCCGATCGGCGCACCATTCGCGTCGACCACGACCGTCATGCCCATGCCGCCCCGCGTCATCTGCAGCAACGCCGCAGTCATCGAAACGTCCTCGGTGACCCGCGGCACACGGTCGGCGGCGCGCATGACGTCGCTGACGTGGGTCAGCAGGCGCCGCCCGAGGCTGCCTCCGGGGTGCGAGCGCGCGAAATCCTCGGCACCGAAGCCCCGCGCGTCGAGCAACGCGACGGCCAGCGCGTCGCCGAGCGCCAGCGCGGCGGTTGTGCTTGCGGTCGGCGCGAGGTTCAACGGACAGGCCTCCTCGTCGACGGCCGCGTCGAGGTGTACGTCGGCTTCGCGGGCAAGCGGCGAATCGGGCTTGCCGGTCATCGAGATCAGCTTCGCGCCCTGGCGCTTGACGAGCGGCACGATCGTCAGAAGTTCTTCGCTCGCGCCGGAATTGGACAGCGCGATGACGACGTCCTCGGCGGTGATCATGCCGAGGTCGCCGTGGGCGGCTTCGGCAGCGTGGACGAAGTATGCCGGCGTGCCGGTGCTCGCGAGGGTCGCGGCGAGCTTGCGGGCGACATGGCCGGATTTGCCGATTCCGGTGACGATGACCCGTCCCCGCCGCTGCAGGATCAGCTCGACGGCGCGCTCGAATTCGGCTCCGATGCGCTGCGCGAGCGCGGCGACGGCGTCGGCTTCGATGCGAAGGACGCGACGCGCGAGCACGAGGACCGGGGAGGGGGCGGCGGAGTCGGCGGAAACTGGGGCCATAGAGGTCGAAGCGGTTAGACTTTGGGGACAAGACCTGCGCGATTCATCGCGAATGCCGGACTCCGGGGCGCGAATCGAAGCGGGCGAGTATAGCAGACGGGTGAGATTGCTCCGCGCCGCCCGAATTCAATCCACCCCCGGTAGTCATGCACAACACCCTCGAGCTGGTCCTGGTGCTTCTTGCAGCGGCGGTCGTCGTCGTCGCGATTTTCCGCAGCCTGAACCTCCCGGCGGTGCTCGGTTACCTGCTCGTCGGCGCCGGCGTCGGTCCGCACGCGCTCAATCTCGTTGCCGACTCGGACGCAGCGGTCCATCTCGCCGAGTTCGGCGTCGTGTTCCTGATGTTTTCGATCGGCCTCGAATTCTCGCTGCCGCGGCTGGTCGCGATGAAACGCATCGTGTTCGGGCTCGGTGCCACGCAGGTCTTCGGCACGCTGGCGGTCGTCACGCTCGTCGGCCGAGCTTTCGGCCTCGGATGGGTCGCGGGGGTGGCGCTGGGCGGCGCGCTCGCGATGTCCTCAACCGCGATCCTGTCGAAGCTGCTCGCCGACCGGTTCGAGCTCGACCGCCCGCACGGCCGCGAAACGATAGGCGTGCTGCTGTTCCAGGACATCGCCGTCGTTCCGCTGCTGATCGTGATTCCGGCGCTCGCCGGCCCCGGTGAGGGACTTGCCGCGACGCTCGGCTTTGCTGCGTTGAAGGCCGCGGGGCTCCTCGCGCTGGTGCTCGGATTCGGGCAGGGGCTGATGCGCTGGTGGTTCACGGTCGTCGCGCGACGGCGCTCGGGCGAGCTGTTTATGCTGAACGTGCTGCTGATCACGCTCGGGCTGGCGTGGCTGTCGGCGCTGGTCGGGCTGTCGCTCGCGCTCGGGGCGTTCCTCGCGGGGCTGCTGATCTCGGAAACCGAGTACCGCTACCAGGTCGAGGAGGACATTAAGCCTTTCCGGGACGTGCTGATGGGGCTCTTCTTCGTCACCGTCGGCATGTTTCTCGACGTGCGGATCGTCGCGTCGAACCTGCCGGTCGTGGTCGGCATGCTGCTCGCGCTGCTGGTCGTCAAATGCGCGATCGTCTTCACGGCTTCGCGCGCGTTCGGCGAGTCGAGCGGCAATGCGCTGCGCAGCGGGTTGTGGCTGTGCGCGGGCGGCGAGTTCGGCTTCGTGCTCGTGTCGCAAATCGACGGGCTCGGGCTGATCCCGCCGGCGCTGCTGCACACGACGGTCGCCGCGCTCGTGCTGTCGATGCTCGTCGCGCCGCTGATCGTGCAGGTCAGCGACAAGCTGGTGCTGCGCTTCGTCGCGTCGGAGTGGCTGCTGCGTTCGATGGAGCTGACCCGCGTCGCGGCGCAATCGATGAACACCAGCAGGCACATCATCATCTGCGGGTACGGCCGCAGCGGGCAGTATATGTCGCGCTTCATGGAGCAGGAGAATGTCAGCTACGTCGCGCTGGATCTCGACCCGGAGCGCGTGCGCGAAGCCGGCGCCGCGGGCGACACGGTCGTCTATGGCGACGCGGCGCGGCAGGAGACGCTCCTCGCCGCGGGCATCATGCGGGCGAGCGCGCTGGTGATCTCGTTCGCCGAGATCGAAGCCGCGCTGCGCGTGATGCATCGCGCGCATGCCCTGCGGCCCGGCTTGCCGATCGTCGTGCGGGCCCGCGACGAGAAGGACATGGCCCGACTCGCCGATGGCGGTGCAACCGAAGTCGTGCCGGAAGCGTTCGAGGGCAGCATCGTGCTCGCGTCGCATGCGCTGGCGCTGATCGGCGTCCCGCTGAACCGCGTCGTGCGGCGAACCCGCGACATCCGCAACCAGCGTTACGCGCTGATGCGGGGCTTCTTTCACGGCGCGACGGACGCGTCCGAAGGGCCGGATGCAAACCAGCCGCGGCTGCGGTCGGTGACGCTTCCGGCGGGAGCGTACGGCGTCGGCAGGACGATCGCCGAACTGGGTTTCGACGAGTTCCAGGTCGGGGTGTCCGCCGTGCGACGGCGCCGCATACGGGGGCTGTCGCCGGGACAGGAAACGCAGTTGATGGAAGGGGACGTCGTCGTTCTCGTCGGTGTTCCCGCGGGCCTCGAGCGCGCGGAAGGACGGCTGCTCGGCGGCGGCTGACGATCCTTGGGGGGCTGCAACGGCACTGCAACGGCACTGCAAGGGCGATGCCCGGCGACAGCGGGTCTGTTAAACTGCCGCGTTTCAGAATTTATCCGGGACGTTTCCGTTGACTCCCCTCGATTCCAACGATGCGCTGGTTCGCCTGCAGGACGTCCGCTTCGCCTATGGCGAGCGGGAAATCCTGTCGGGCGTCGATTTCAGCGTTCGTCGCGGGCAGGTCGTCGCGATCATGGGGGGGAGCGGCTGTGGCAAGACGACCCTGCTGCGCTTGATCGGCGGGCAGTTGCGCGCGAGCGGCGGGACGGTAGGCGTCGCCGGGCAGGACCTCGCGAGCTTGTCGACCAGTGAGCTGTATGCGCTGCGCCGCCGGATGGGCATGCTGTTCCAGTTCGGCGCGCTGTTCACCGACATGTCGGTCTTCGACAACGTCGCGTTCCCGCTGCGCGAGCACACCGATCTGCCGCCCGCACTGGTCCATGACCTCGTGATGATGAAGCTCAATGCGGTGGGGCTGCGGGGCGCCGCGAAGCTCAAGCCGGCCGAGCTCTCCGGCGGCATGGCGCGCCGCGTCGCGCTGGCGCGTGCGATCGCGCTCGACCCGACGCTGATCATGTACGACGAGCCGTTCGCGGGCCTTGACCCGATCTCGCTCGGCGTCATCGGGCAGCTCATCCGCAAGCTCAACGACGCGCTCGGCGCGAGCACGATCATGGTGACGCACGACATCGTCGAGTCGCTGCAGATCGTCGATTACGTCTACTTCATCTCCGACGGCCGCATCGTCGCGCAAGGCACGCCGCACGAAATCCGCGCTTCCGGCGACCCGTTCGTGCACCAGTTCATCCACGCCGAGGCGGACGGGCCGGTGCCTTTCCATTATCCCGCCGCGCCGCTCGCGGACAGCCTGATCGGCCGGAGCGCGGCATGACGGGCGTGCTGAACCTCGTTCGCCGGCTCGGTGCCGGCGTCGTCGAAGCCGTCTGGCGGATCGGCTTCGCGACGCGCTTCTTCATGCTGCTGCTGCGATATTCCGGGCAATCGCTGCTGCGGCTGCATCTGACGATCCGCGAGATCTATTTCAGCGGCGTGCTGTCGCTCTTGATCATCGTCGTGTCCGGGCTTTTCGTCGGCATGGTGCTCGGGCTGCAGGGCTACGAGACGCTGCAGCGGTACGGGTCGTCGGAGGCGCTCGGCGTGCTCGTCGCGCTGTCGCTGACGCGCGAACTCGGACCGGTCGTCGCCGCGCTGCTGTTCGCGAGCCGCGCCGGCTCCGCGGTCACCGCCGAGATCGGCCTGATGAAGACGACCGAGCAGTTGAAGGCGATGGACATGATGGCGGTCAATCCGCTCGCCCGCGTCGTCGCGCCCCGCTTCTGGGGCGGGGTGATCTCGATGCCGCTCCTCGCCGCGCTGTTCTCCGCGATGGGCGTGTTCGGCGGTTGGCTGATCGGCGTCGTGTTCATCGGCGTCGACGAAGGCGCCTTCTGGTCGCAGATGCAGGCGGCGGTCGATTTCCGCTTCGACGTGCTGAACGGCGTCATCAAGAGCTTCGTCTTCGGCATCGCGGTCGCGCTGATTGCGGTGTTCGAAGGCTACGATTGCACGCCGACGGCCGAAGGCGTCTCGCGCGCGATCACCCGCACCGTCGTCAGTTCGGCGCTGGCCATCCTGGCGCTCGACTTCGTGCTCACTTCCTTCATGTTCCGGGGCCAGTCATGAGCCGTACCACGCTCGACCTTTGGGTCGGTTTCTTCGTCGTCATCGGCATGGCGGCGCTGTTGTTCCTGGCGATGAAGGTCGGCAACGTCGGCTCGTCGAATTTCGACGAGACGTACCACCTCAAGGCGCAGTTCGACAACATCGGCGGTCTCAAGGTCAGGGCGCCGGTGAAGAGCGCCGGCGTCGTCGTCGGCCGCGTCACGAACATCGGGTTCGACACCGACAGCTACCGGGCCGAAGTGACGTTCTCGCTCGGCACCGGCTACCACTTCCCGAAGGATACGATCGCGACGATCCTCACTTCCGGCCTGCTCGGCGAGCAGTATGTCGGGCTCGATGCGGGCGGGGACGTCGAGATGCTCGAAGGCGGCGACGTCGTGCAGATGACGCAGTCGGCGGTCGTGCTCGAGAAGCTGATCGGCCAGTTCATGTTCGACAAGGCGGCCGAGACGCCGGCCAATTGAGCGGGACGGCCAAGGAGACGACGATGAGGACTTCGCTTTTCCGCTCGTGCCGATCACTCGTGATGCTGAGCGTCGCCGCGGCTCTTGCCGCCGGCTGCGCCTCGCGGTCCGCCAATCCGGACGATCCGCTCGAAGGCTACAACCGCGCGATGTTCAGCTTCAACGAACGGCTCGACAAGGCCGTCGTGAAGCCGGTCGCCGAGGCATACGACGCGGTCACGCCGACGCCGGTGCGCACCGGCGTCGGCAATTTTTTCGGCAATCTCGGCGATGTCTGGATCGGAATCAACAACCTGCTGCAGGGCAAATTCACCGCCGGCCTGTCGGATCTCGGGCGCTTCGGCGTGAACACGACCGTCGGCATTTTCGGGCTGTTCGACGTTGCGACCGAAGCCGGGCTGCGCAAGAGCGACGAAGACTTCGGCCAGACCCTCGGGCGCTGGGGCGTTGGCGAGGGGCCGTATTTCGTCGTGCCGTTCTTCGGTCCGCGCACCGTGCGCGACGCCGCGGTGCTGCCGATCGACCTCTATGGCGATAACGTCTGGGGGGTCAGCGACACCTCGACGCGCAACAGCCTCACCGGTCTGCGGATCGTCAATACGCGCGCGAACCTGCTCGGCATCGACAAGACGCTCGAGGAAGGGACACTCGACAAATACGCCTACGCGCGCGATTTCTATCTGCAGCAGCGGCGCTACCGGGTCCATGACGGCAGTCCGCCGGACGCGTACGAGGACTTCGATGATGACGAGGCCGCGCCGCCCGCGGCCCAATGATGGAAACGGCCGCGCGACCGGCGGTCAAGCAATTACAGCACGTCGAGGTGGCATCGAACGTCGAGTGACCGGCCGACCAACAGAGATTTGTTAACGATAATGAAAAAACACCTTCTTTCACTGTGCTTCGTCCTTTTTCTCGGAACGGCCGCGGCCGCGGGATTTGAGGCGCCGGACATGCTGGTGCGCGACGTCAGCGACGACGTGCTGACGATCGTGCGCAAGGACGAGGCGATCCAGGCGGGCGACACGCGCCGCGTAGTCGATCTGGTCGAAGAAAAAGTGCTGCCGCACTTCAATTTCCGCCGCATGACGATGCTTGCCGTCGGAAAGGACTGGCGGCAGGCGACTCCGGAACAACAGGCGAAGCTCGTCGATGCGTTCCGCATGCTTCTGGTGAGAACGTATTCCAACGCGCTCACGCAGTATCGCGACCAGACGATCGAGTACAAGCCGCTGCGCGTGAGCTCGTCCGACACGACCGTGCGCGTGCAGACCGAAATCCGCCAGGCCGGCGCTCAGCCGGTCCAGATCGACTACGCGCTGGAGAAGACCGAGCGCGGCTGGAAGGTGTTCGACGTGATCGTCGCAGGGGTCAGCCTCGTGACGAACTATCGCGGCACCTTCGCCCAAGAAGTGCGCGCCGGCGGGATCGACGGGCTGATCCGTTCGCTGCAGGCGAAAACCCGGGAACTCGGCGACGTTTCGCTGCGGGCGGGAGCGCGGACGTGAGCGACGTCCTGCGCCTCGAGGGCGCGCTGACGATGTCCACCGTCGGTGCGCGTGTCGCGGCCGGGCGAGCAAAAGCCGCCGCCGGAGACCTGGCGGTCGACCTGTCGGCCGTCAGCGAAGCCGATTCGGCCGCGCTTGCGCTGCTGTTCGACTGGATGCGCACCGCGCGCGCCGGCCGCCACACGCTGACCATGACGGGGCTGCCGGCAGGATTGCGCAGTCTCGCCGCACTCTACGGCGTCGACGAACTGCTTCCGGCGAAAAGCTGAACGATGGGTTTGCCCGCGATCCGCATCGCCTCGGCGACGAAACGCTATGGCAGCCTGCAGGCGCTCGCCGGCGTGGACCTCGACGTCGCGCAGGGTGAATTCTTCGGCCTGCTCGGCCCGAACGGCGCCGGCAAGACGACGCTGATCTCGGCGCTGTCCGGGCTCGTCCGCGTCGATCGCGGCACGCTCGAAGTGATGGGGCACAACGTCGTGTCCGACTACCGGAACGCGCGGCGCAGCCTGGGCGTCGTGCCGCAGGAACTCGTCTTCGATCCGTTCTTCTCGGTGCGCGAGCTGCTGCGGATACAGTCCGGCTATTTCGGCATCCGTCACAACGACGACTGGATCGACGAGATCCTGGCGAACCTCGACCTCACGGCCAAGGCGCACGCGAACATGCGGATGCTGTCGGGCGGGATGAAGCGACGCGTGCTCGTCGCGCAGGCGCTGGTGCATCGCCCGCCGGTCATCGTGCTCGACGAGCCGACCGCGGGCGTCGACGTGGAGTTGCGCCAAGGGCTGTGGCACTTCATCAGCAAACTCAACCGCGACGGCCACACGATCGTGCTGACGACGCATTACCTCGAGGAGGCCGAGGCGTTGTGCGGGCGGATCGCGATGCTGAAGGCCGGTCGCATCGTCGCGCTCGACACCACCGACAACCTGCTGCGTCGCTTCGCGACGCATTCGCTGCGCGTGCGTCTCGATCGTCCGGATCTCGCGGTCGGGCTCGGAGCGACGGCCAGCGAGGGCGGATGGGCGGAGTTCGCGCTCGAGAGTTACGACGACGTCGAGCCGACGCTCGCGCGCCTGCGGCAAGTGGGAGGAAAGATCGCCGAGATGCAGCTCGGCGACGCCGATCTCGAGCGCGTATTCGTCGAGGTGATGCAGCATGCTTGAGGGCGGTCTCACCGGTTTTCGCACCCTTTTCTACAAGGAAGTGCTGCGTTTCTGGAAAGTCGGCTTCCAAACCGTCGCCGCGCCGGTGCTGACCTCGGTGCTGTTCCTGCTGATTTTCTCGCACGTGCTCGACCGCCACGTCACGGTCTACGGCGACGTCGCCTACACCGCCTTCCTCGTGCCGGGCCTCGTGATGATGTCGCTGCTGCAGAACGCGTTCGCGAACAGTTCGTCGTCGCTGATCCAGAGCAAGATCACCGGCAACATCGTCTTCGTGCTGCTGCCCCCGCTGTCCTATCGCGAGTTCTATGCCGCCTACGTGCTCGCGTCGATGCTGCGCGCCCTGTTCGTCGGCAGCGGCGTGCTGCTCGTGTCGGTCCCGTTCGTCGACTTGCCGGTGGCGTCGCCCGGTTGGGTGCTCGCGTTCGCGCTGATGGGCAGCGCGATTCTCGGCTCGCTCGGCGTGATCGCGGGCATCTGGGCCGACAAGTTCGACCAGCTCGCGGCGTTCCAGAACTTCCTGATCATGCCGCTGACGATGCTCTCCGGCGTGTTCTACTCGATCCACTCGCTGCCGCAGGTGTGGCAGGACGTGTCCCACGTGAATCCGTTCTTCTTTATGATCGACGGCTTCCGCTACGGCTTCTTCGGTCAGTCCGACGTGTCGCCGTGGCTGAGTCTGATGGTCGTGGGCATCTGTTTCATTTTCCTCGCAGTCCTGACCCTCGCGATGCTCGCGCGGGGTTACAAGCTGCGGGCCTGAGAGGTACAAAAATGTTCGAAGCAAGCGAAATCAAGCGACTGATCGAGCAGGGCATGCCCTGTGAATTCATCGAAATCCAGGGCGACGACGGCGTCCACTTCAGCGGCATCGTCGTCAGCCGCGAGTTCGAGGGCAAGCTCAAGGTGCGTCAGCATCAGACCGTGTATGCGACGCTCGGCAAGCTGATGGGCAACGAGATCCACGCGCTGCAGCTGCAGACCTTCACGCCCGAGAAGTGGGCGGAGGTCCGTTCCGATCTCGGTTTCTGAGCGGGCAATGGACAAGCTCCTGATCGAAGGCGGCAGGCGTCTCGCCGGCGAGGCCGCGATTTCCGGCGCGAAGAACGCCGCATTGCCGATCCTCTGCGCGGCGCTCTTGACGCGCGAGCCGGTGACCTTCACGAACGTCCCGCAGTTGAACGACATCGGCACGCTGCTGAAGCTGCTCGGTCAAATGGGCGTCAAGGTGAGCCGGGACGGAGACGCCGTCACGCTCGACGCGTCCGTCATCGACAACCCCGTCGCGCCTTACGAGATGGTCAAGACGATGCGTGCGTCGATCCTCGTGCTCGGGCCGCTCGTTGCGCGCTGTGGCGAGGCCCGCGTCAGTCTTCCGGGCGGCTGCGCGATCGGCGCCCGACCGGTCGACCAGCACATCAAGGGCCTGCAGGCGATGGGCGCCGAGGTCCAGGTCGAGCACGGCTACGTCCACGCGATGGTGCCGCGCCTCACCGGCGCGCGCCTCTTCACCGACATGGTGACGGTCACCGGGACGGAAAACCTGATGATGGCCGCGTGCCTGGCCAACGGCGAGACGGTCATCGAGAACGCGGCGCGCGAGCCCGAAGTCGTGGATCTCGCGAACTGCCTCATAGCGATGGGCGCGCGGATCTCGGGCGCGGGCACCGACGTCATCCGCATCCGCGGCGTGGAATCGCTCTCCGGGACGACGCACCGGATCATGCCCGACCGCATCGAAACCGGTACCTACCTCTGCGCGGCCGCGGCGACCGGAGGCGAAATCCGCCTCACCCGTACGTCGACCGCCTATGTCGATTCGGTCGTCGACAAGCTGATGGACGCCGGTTGCGACGTCACCTCCGAACGCGACGCGATCCGGCTCAAAGCGCCGGCGCGCCTGACATCGGTGAGCATCCGCACCTCGCCGTACCCGGCGTTCCCGACCGACATGCAGGCGCAATTCATGGCGATCAACGCGGTCGCGAACGGCGCCGCGATGATCCGTGAGACGATCTTCGAAAATCGCTTCATGCACGCCGTCGAGCTGCAGCGCCTCGGCGCCGATATCCGCATCGACGGCAATACCGCGGTGGTGCACGGCGTCGAACGTCTGCAGGGGGCGACGGTCATGGCGACCGACCTGCGCGCGTCGGCGAGCCTCGTGATCGCCGGGCTCGTCGCTGACGGCGAGACCGTCATCGAGCGGATCTACCATCTCGATCGCGGCTACGAGCGGCTCGAGGAGAAGTTGGCCGCGCTCGGCGCACGCGTGCGCCGGCTGACCTGACGGAAGGCGTTGCAGTCGGGGCCGGGGCGGGCCGTCGGTGCCGCTTCCGGCACCGGGCCGACTCGGCTCGGCGCGCTCGCGGCCGGTCGCGTCGTTGAAAACACCGGCACGCGTCGCGCCGCCTCTCGCCCCTTTCCTGCGCGAAGCGCGCGGCGGAAGGCGGGTGAAGGGAAGCTTACTGCCCGGGTTCGCCCGCGGCGTGTGGCTGCGACAGGACCTCGAGCACTTCGAGGTGGATCGTGCGCCCGTCATCGGTCTTCCAGTCGATCGCCTGGCCGGTCGCGAGCCCGAGCAGCGCGCTGCCCGCCGGTGAAAAGACCGAGACCTTGCTGCCGTCCTGCCCGGCTTCGTGCGGGTAGACCAGCGTCAATTCGTACTCCCGCCCGCCCGGTTGCTCGCGGAAGCGGGCACGGCTGTTCATCGTTATGACATTCGCGGGCATCTGCTCGGGTTCGACGACCGCCGCACGTTCCAGCTCGTCGCGCAGGCCGTCGAGGTCCCTGCGATTGCGGGCGGCGGGGGAAAACAGCAGCCCCTCCAGTCGTTCCAGGTCCTGTGAAGAGACCACGATCTCGGGTTTCATGTCGTTTTGCTCTCAAGTGATTGGACAGAAAGAAAAAATGGCCGAACCGCGACCCGGTTCAGCCAATGGCCAGAGGCTAACAGAAGCCTGGGCGGGTTACAATGTCGGTCCGATTTTTCACGAGGCGCCGTTCGTGTCCAGCATCACCCTCGCCCTGTCGAAGGGCCGCATCTTCGAGGAAACCCTGCCGCTGCTCGCGGCTGCCGGCATCACGCCGACGGATAACCCGGAGACTTCGCGCAAGCTGATCATCGGCACGAACCGCCCCGATGTGCGCCTGGTCATCGTGCGCGCGACCGACACGCCGACCTACGTGCAGTATGGCGCCGCCGACCTCGGAATCGCGGGCAAGGATGTCCTCCTCGAACACGGCGGCGCGGGGCTGTACCAGCCGCTCGACCTCGATATTGCGAAATGCCGCCTGTGCGTCGCGACGCAGAAGGGCTTCGACTATCCGACCGCGACGCGGCCGGGCGGGCGCATCCGCGTCGCGACGAAGTACATCAACAGCGCGAAGGCGCACTTCGCCGCGAAGGGGGTTCACGTCGACCTGATCAAGCTCTACGGTTCGATGGAGCTCGCGCCGCTCGTCGGCCTCGCCGATGCGATCGTCGACCTCGTCTCGAGCGGCGGCACGCTGCGGGCGAACAACCTCGAGGAAGTCGAGGAGATCATGCCGATTAGCTCGCGGCTGATCGTCAACCAGGCCTCGCTCAAGCTCAAGCGTGAACTGATCCAGCCGCTGCTGGATGCCTTTGCAGGAGCCGTGAAATGACTGCCGAAACGGGGAAGATCCGCCGTCTCGATGCGCGCGAGCCGGAGTTCCTCGCGACACTCGACGCGCTGCTCGCGTTCGAAGGCGGCGCCGACGCCCGCATCGACGCCGCGGTCAGCGAGATCCTGCGCGCGGTGCGCACGACCGGCGACGCCGCGGTGCTCGAATACACGCGCCGCTTCGATCATCTCGACGTGAAGACGATGGCGGCGCTCGAATTGCCGAACTCCGAGCTGAAGGCCGCCCTCGACAGCCTCACCGTCGAACAGCGCGAGGCGCTGCGGCTCGCCGCGGACCGGGTGCGCGTCTATCACGAGCGGCAGCGCATTGAGTCGTGGGACTACGTCGAAGCCGACGGCACGCGCCTCGGCCAGAAGGTCACGCCGCTCGACCGCGTCGGTCTGTACGTGCCGGGCGGGCGCGCGTCCTATCCGAGTTCGGTGCTGATGAACGCGATTCCGGCGAAGGTCGCCGGCGTCGGCGAGCTGATCATGGTCGTGCCGACGCCCAACGGCCAGAAGAACCCGCTCGTTCTCGCCGCCGCGGCGATCACCGGTGTCGACCGTGTGTTCACGATCGGCGGCGCCCAGGCCGTCGCCGCGCTCGCCTATGGCACGCAGACGCTGCCGCAGGTCGACAAGATCGTCGGTCCGGGCAATGCGTACGTCGCTGAGGCGAAGCGCCGGGTTTTCGGCACCGTCGGCATCGACATGGTCGCCGGCCCGTCCGAAGTCCTCATCGTTTCCGACGGCAGTGGCCACGCCGACTGGGTCGCGATGGACCTTTTCGCGCAGGCCGAACACGACGAACTCGCGCAGTCGATTCTGCTCTGCACCGACGCCGGTTTCATCGACGAGGTCGCCGACTCGATCGACCGCCTGCTGCCGACGATGCCGCGCCGCGAGACGATCGCCGCGTCGCTCGCAAACCGTGGCGCGCTGATCCACGTCGAGAGCCTCGAACAGGCCTGCGCGATCGCCAACCGGATCGCGCCGGAGCACCTCGAGTTGGCGATCGATAACGCGGACCGGTGGATTGACCGCATCCGCCATGCCGGCGCGATCTTCGTCGGGCACTGGGCGGTCGAGGCGCTCGGCGATTACTGCGCCGGCCCGAACCACGTGCTGCCGACGATGCGCAGCGCCCGCTTCTCGTCGCCGCTGGGCGTCTACGATTTCCAGAAGCGCACAAGCCTCATCCAGATTTCGGAAGCCGGTGTCCAGTCGCTCGCGCACGTCGCGTCGATCCTCGCGCACGGCGAAGGCCTGCAGGCGCACGCGCGTTCGGCGGAGATGCGGTTGCGCCGGTAATGGCCACCGAACATCGGGCCGTTGCGGCGCCGCTAATCCCGCGGCGTCTGTCGCTCAGCGGTTGCCGGGCGCCCGTACCGGATTCGAGGCGTCGCTCCTGACGGGCGGAACGCGTCGGGCAGAATTGGGGCCGACGGTTCGCCGGTTTCGTGCGCCGCGTGCCCCCGGTGCGCTGGGACGGCGCCGCGAGTCAGCGCAGGATCTCGCGCAGCGCCGCGACGAGAACCGCGCATTGCTCGTCCGTACCGATCGTGATGCGAAGGAACTGTTCGATTCGCGGCTGCCGGAAATGGCGCACGATGATCGAGCGCGCGCGAAGTTCTGCGGCGAGTTCGCCCGCGTCGCGCCCCGGGTGGCGGGCGAACACAAAGTTGGCTGCGGACGGTAGCACGTCGAAGCCGAGCGACGCGAGGTCCGAGGCGAGCTGCGCGCGCGTGCGGATGACGGCTTTCCTCGTGCGCTCGAAATATTCGTCGTCCTCGATCGCAGCGATCGCGCCGGCGATCGCGAGCCGGTCGAGCGGATAGGAATTGAAGCTGTCCTTGACCCGTTCGAGCGCTTCGATTAGATCGGGATGTCCGATCGCGAAGCCGACGCGCAGTCCCGCGAGCGAGCGCGATTTAGACAGCGTCTGTACGACGAGCAGGTTCGGGTGGCGTCGCACCAGCGGAATCGCCGAGTCGCCGCCGAAGTCGACATAGGCTTCGTCGACGACGACCACGCACTGCGGGTTGCCCTCGACGATGCGCTCGATGTCGGCCAGCGGCAGCAGACGGCCCGTCGGCGCGTTCGGATTCGGGAAAACGATCCCGCCGGCGGCGGCGCTGCCGTTCGGCAGATAATTCGCCGGCCGGATCGCGAGCGACGCGTCGAGCGGCACCGTCTCGAACGCGATTTCATACAGTCCGCAATAGACCGGGTAGAAACTGTACGAAATGTCGGGGAAGCGCACCGGTCGCTCGTGCTTCAGCAACGCCATGAAAGCATGTGCGAGCACTTCGTCCGAACCATTGCCGACGAACACTTCGCCGGGCGCGACGCCGAAGCGCTTCGCGATCGCCGCCTTGAGGAGGTCTGCCCGCGGGTCGGGATAGAGGCGCAGCGTGTCGGCGGCTTCGGCACGGATCGCTTCGATCGCACGCGGGGACGGGCCGTAGGGGTGCTCGTTCGTGTTGAGCTTGACGAGGTTCGCGAGCTTCGGCTGCTCGCCGGGAACGTAGGGGGTCAGGCCGTGGACGACGGCGCTCCAGTATTGGCTCATTGGCGCGTGGGGTCGGATGTCTGCAGTAAGGGCCTGTCGCCGGGGTGGGCATGGCGGCGGGGCTTGGCCGCGAGTGCCGCTACCGGAAGGCCGGCATTGCGGTGCGGTTCGCCGGCGATGGTATCATGCGCGAAAGCGATGCCTGCCGGCATCCGCGGCCAATTTTTTCCATACCCTCATGCGTCAAGCCGAAGTCTCTCGCGACACCCTGGAAACCCGGATAACCGTCCGCGTCGATCTCGACGGCTGCGGCAAGGCGAACCTCGCGACCGGGGTTCCCTTCCTCGACCACATGCTCGACCAGATCGCCCGGCACGGCGCGATCGACCTCGATGTACGGGCCGAGGGGGACACGCATATCGACGACCACCATACGGTCGAGGATGTCGGGATCACCGTGGGGCAGGCGTTTGCGAAGGTGCTCGGCGATAAGAAGGGCATCCGTCGCTACGGGCATGCGTACGTTCCGCTCGACGAAGCCCTGTCGCGCGTCGTGGTCGATTTTTCGGGCCGGCCCGGCCTGCACTATTTCGTCAGCTATACTCGCGCGCGGATCGGCAGCTTCGATGTCGATCTCGTTCGCGAATTCTTCCAGGGATTCGTCAATCATGCAGGCGTCACGCTGCATATCGACAACCTGCGCGGCGACAATGCCCACCATCAGTGCGAGACGATTTTCAAGGCTTTCGGCCGCGCGCTGCGGATGGCCGCCGAGCGCGACGAGCGCGCCGCGGGGACGATCCCGTCGACGAAGGGTGCACTCTGATTCCTTTTCGATCCAACTGATTCCGATACGAGCGATTCAGCGATGAGCCACGTAGCCATCATCGACTACGGCATGGGCAACCTGCGCTCGGTCGCCAAGGCGATCGAGCATGTCGCGCCGGGCCGGCAGGTCGTCGTGACTTCCGAGCCGGCCGTCGTCGCCGCGGCCGAGCGGGTGGTTTTCCCGGGGCAGGGGGCGATGCCCGACTGCATGCGCGAACTCGACCGGCGCGGCCTGCGCCAAGTCGTCAAGGACGCGGCCGCGTCCAAACCCTTCCTCGGCATCTGCATCGGTCAGCAGATGCTGTTCGAGCATAGCGAAGAGGGTGACGTGGCCGGACTCGGGATCCTGCCCGGGCGGGTAGTCCGCTTTCCCGCCGCCGATATGGTTGCGGCCGACGGCAGCCGGTTGAAGGTCCCGCACATGGGGTGGAACGAGGTGCATCAAAGCCGGCCGCACGCGATGTGGGAGGGAATTCCCGATGGCGAGCGCTTCTACTTCGTGCACAGCTATTTCGTCGTCCCGTCGGAGCCTGCCCTGTTGGCCGCGGAGACCGGGTACGGGCTGCGGTTTACCAGTGCGGTAGCGCGGGATAACATCTTCGCGATGCAGTGTCATCCTGAAAAGAGTGCTCAGGCTGGCCTGCGACTGCTTTCGAATTTCATCTCCTGGATGCCCTGACGCGGCGCCGCGACTCCTTTCATTCTTCCGATACTCGAGCGATCCTCGTATGTTGCTGATTCCCGCTATCGATCTCAAGGACGGTCATTGCGTCCGCCTGAAGCAGGGCGAAATGGACGACGCCACGGTGTTCTCCGAGGAGCCGG
>NZ_JAKFEF010000050.1:0-33466 GCF_036675785.1 Aromatoleum sp. | reverse complement strand
AACTTCGAAATGGGGCCGTCCAGTCTGGAGTCGTCGGCGTCGAAGCCTGGCTTCGGGCCGAAGAAGAAATCGTCAGCGTCGGAACGGTGCCGTGGACCCGGGCCTGCCCGTCGCTCTCTGCGGTGATCGAACGACGCCCGCCCGAGCGGGTTCGCAACCGCCGTGATGGGGCGGGGTCGGACAATCCCGGGAACCCGGTTTGCTGCGCATCGGCGACGGACCTCGAGCCTGCCCTTATGCCCCTGATCGATTCCGGCGCTTGCCCCGACCACCTGTGCGGCGCCCCGCGTGATTCCCGGAGCCGCGCGCGATGACCGCGACACGGGTCGCACGCGCCGTCGGCTGGATGCTGCTCGGCCTGGTCGTACTGGTCGCGCTCGTCGTGCTGCTGTTCGACCCGAACTGGCTGCGTGGGCCGATCATGCGGCAGACGACCGAGAAAACCGGGCGCGAGCTCGTCATCGAGGGCGATCTCGGCATCGACTGGGGCTGGCCGGTGACACGGCTCAGCGCGGCGGGCATCAGTTTCGCGAACCCCGAATGGGCCGAGGAAGACCAGATGCTGAGGGCCGAGAACATCACCGTCGGCGTCAGCCTGCCCCAGTTGCTCCGGCGCAACCTCATGCTGCCCGAGATCGATCTCGACACCGTCGACGTCTTCCTCGAACGGCACCCGGACGGACGCCGGAACTGGCTGCTCGACCGCGAGCAGAAGGATGAAGGCGCGCGCCTCGAGATCGGCACGCTGTCGCTGCACGATGGCCACATCCGCTACTTCGAGCCGGCGCAGGACACGCGCATCGACGCAAAGGTGTCGACGTCCGACGTAGATGGCGAGGCCGGTGCGCGCCCCGACGCGCGCGGCGCGGCCACTGCTGAGGACAACGGCCGCGTCGCGCGGAGCGCGGGCGACGCCGGCATCCGCTTCGACGCGAAGGGCCGCTACAAGGGGATGGCCATGCAGGCGCGCGGCAGCGGCGGGCCGGCGCTCGCGCTGCGCGACGAAACCACACCCTATCCGCTCGACATCGAAGCGCGCTTCGGCCGCACGCGGGTAAAGGCCGACGGCAGCATCACGAGCCTGCTGAAGTTCAGCGCGATCGATCTCGACGTGGACCTGCGCGGCGCGAGCCTCGCTCGGCTGTTCCCGCTGATCGGCATCGCGCTGCCCGAAACCCCGGAATACCGCACGGCGGGGCATCTCGTCCGCGACGGCAAGACCTGGCGCTATGAAGAATTTTCCGGTGCGATCGGCAACAGCGAGGTCGGCGGCACGCTGCAGGTCGATACCGACGGCGAACGGCCCTATCTGCACGGCGCACTGACGTTCAAGAAGCTCGATTTCGCCGACCTTGGGCCGGTCGTCGGCGCGACAGGCGACACCGAAGCGGCTGGAGACGCCCCCGCCGAAGCCGGCGGCAAGGTGCTGCCGCAGACGCCGTTCCGCACCGACCGCTGGAATACCGTCGACGCCGACGTAACGCTGAAAGCCGGCACGATCCGCCGCCCCGAGGAGCTGCCGATCGACAATCTCGACACCCGTCTGCAGCTGCGTGACTCGGTGCTGACGCTCGATCCGCTGAAGTTCGGCTTCGCCGGCGGGACGCTCGCCGGGACGATCAGGCTCGACGGCAAGAGCGAGCCGCTGAACGCGAGCCTCAAGCTCGGCGTCCGCCAGCTCAAGCTCGCGGAGCTCTTCCCGACGCTCGACGAGTCGAAGTCGAGCATCGGCGAGCTCAACGGCGAGTTCGACCTGAAAGGCAACGGCAACACGGTCGCCGCGATGCTCGGCAGCGCGGACGGCGAAGCCGCGCTCATCGTCGCCGACGGCCAGGTCAGCCGCTTCCTGATGGAAGCGATCGGCCTGCACCTGTGGGAGATGCTGCGGCTGAAGCTCGCCGGCGACGAGCTCGTGCAGATCCGCTGCGTGATCGGCGACTTCGGAGTCAAGAAGGGGGTCATGGAGACCAACGCGCTGGTGTTCGATACCAGCGTCACGCGGATCCACGGCTCGGGGACGGTCGACCTCGGCAAGGAAACGCTCGACCTGACGCTGGTCCCCGATACGAAGATCACGACCGCCGTCGCGCTGCCGAGCCCGATCTACATCCGCGGCACGTTCTCCGACCCCGAGCCGTCGATCGACCCCGCCCGCGTCGCGGCCCGCGGTCTCGGCGCGGTCGCGCTCGGTTTCATCAACCCGCTGCTCGCGCTGATCCCCCTGATCGAAACCGGGCCGGGGATGGACAGCCAATGCGGCCGCCTCATCCAGGAGGCGAAGGCCGCACGCGGGTGAGGCCGGTTTCTGCAGCACCCCTTCGAGGAGTCACGCAATGGATCTTCATCTGAGCATCGGCCCGCTCGTCGCGCTGCTCGCCGGCATCCTGATTCTCGTGATGCCGCGGTTGTTGAACTTCATCGTCGCGATCTACCTGATCATCATCGGCGTCATCGGCCTTTTCGGCGTGTGACAACCGGGTACGGAAACATTCGGTATTGAATCAACGCTTGATTCTGTGCCCGCACACGCCATACTGAAGATTCTGCTGCAATGCAGCACGGCGACGTACACGAGTTTCCCCGGCGCGCAGCAAGGCAAGCCGCGGGAACTCGTGTCCGATCAACTGGAAGGCCAATAGGAGACACCATGCCTTTTCAATCGAACAACCTCCTCGCGGGCGGCGAGGCCATGGTCGACGCGTTCCGCACGATCTCCAGCCTGTACATGACGAGCGCGCAGCGCCTGCTGGAGCTCAACCTGAACACGATGCGCGAAACGGTCGAGAAGACGGCCGAAGCGACGCGCTCGACCTCGGGCGCGCGGTCTCCGCAGGAGCTCCAGGGCGTGTTCCAGCCGATCCTCGATTGCACGCAGGAGTACAGCCGCGATGCGCTCGAAATCATCGTCGGAACCCAGCAGGAAGTGATGAAGGTAATGCTGACGCAGTTCGCCGGCCCGAACAGCGCGTTCTCGCTGCCGACGGACTGGAGCGCCGCGTTCGACGCGTTCAATACCGGCATGCGCCGCTTCTCCGCGATGGCGACCGAGAACGCCGCCGACGCAGCCGAAGCGGGGTCGCGCGCGTTCACCTCCGCCGCGCAAGGCAAGCGCTCCGCGTAACAGCGAGTCGCGAGTAGTTCGGCGCCGCACGGCGTCGACAGGAAGGCCCCTCGCGGGGCCTTCGTTCATTTGAACGCCCGCCCGGAGCCTTCGGTTCGTTCCCGCAACCGGGGAACCCCGGCGCTCAGAACTTCTGCCGCTCTTCCCAGTCGGCGATCTGCCGCTCCGCTTCGTCCTTCGAGATGCCGTAACTCTCCTGGATTCGCCCGGCGAGCTGGTCCCGCTTGCCGGCGATCATGTCGAACTCATCATCGGTAATCTTTCCCCACTGTTCCTTGACGTTGCCCTTCAGCTGCTTCCAGTTCCCTTCGATGCGATCCCAGTTCATTGCTCGCTCCTTCCAGTTGGGTGCCGAAACGGGGGGCGCCTGACCCGAACGGATGCCGGCAGGCCCCGCGCCGCTCAGCGGGATGCAATCCGCAGTCCCGGCCGGGGGCCAGCGATCGAGTTTCATTCGACTCGTGTGGCATAGTGCCGCGGACGGACGTATGCAGCTGCTATATCTTTCTCCGCACGCACGATGCGGCCGTGCCCACGAAAGACCCCGAGCCCTCCTCATGCCCGACACGCTGACCGAAGTCATCGACATTGCCCGGTTGCGGGTCGGCCATTTCGTCTTCGTCGATCTCGGCGGGATCTCGCACCCCTTCCCGCTCAACGGCTTCAGGATCCAGTCCACCGCGCAGATCGAAGTACTTCGCGCGCTGGGCATCGAACGGATCCGGTATTCGCCCGACCGCAGCGATCCGGAGCCATGCTTTCCGCGCGAACCGGCCCGCGCGGCGATCGACGATCGCGATAAACCCACTGCCAAGGCGAAGCAAAACCGCTCCGCACGGAAGGAGACGCTCGACGAACGGCACGCCCGGCTGCAAGCCTGCGAGCGGGAATTCGTCGGTGTCGCGCGGAGCTACCGTCGGATCGTCGAACTCGCGCGCGCGAGCCCGCCGAAGGCGCACGAGTCCACGCAGCGGCTCGTCGCGGAGATCGCGGGGCCGCTGATCCGCTCGTCGGAAACCTGCATCCACCTGCTGTCGGAAAGGGTCGGCGACCACGCCCCGCACGAGATCAACGTCACGGTGATTTCGCTCCTGCTCGGAAAGGCCTGCGGACTGGACGAGGCCGCGTTGCACGAACTCGGCGTCGCCGCGCTGCTGCATGACCTCGGCAAGCTCGACCTGCCCGACCGGCTGCGCTACGAATACGACCCGCGGTCGGCGGCGGAACAGCAGCTTTTCCAGAACCACGTCGGCCACGGCGTCGCGATCGGCACCCGAATGGGGCTTTCGAACGACGTGCTGAAGATGATCGCGCAGCATCATGAACGCGCCGACGGCAGCGGCTATCCTGCCCGTCTCACGAACGACCGGCTGCCGCCCGGCTCCCGCATCCTCACTGTCGCGAACCATTACGACAACCTCTGCAATCCGGGCAACCCGGCGCTCGCTCTGACGCCGCACGAGGCGCTGTCGCAGATCTTCGCGCATGCGAAGGAAAGCTTCGACGCGACGACGGTGAACGTCCTGGTCCGCATGATGGGCGTCTATCCGGCCGGCTCGATCGTGCAGCTCACCGACGACCGCTACGCGCTCGTCTTGTCCGTCAACGCGACCCGGCTGCTCAAGCCGAGGATCATCATCCACGACCCCCAGATTCCCCGCGCCGCGGCGCTCGTCGTCGATCTGGCCGAACACCCCGCGCTCGGCATTCGCCGCAGCCTGCGGCCGCTGCAGTTGCCGCGCGCCGCCCTCGACTACCTGTCTCCGCGCACGCGCATCTGCTACTTCTTCGAGCACGCGCGACGTGACGACGACGAGGATCTCGCGCGATGAAGTCGCGTGCCTGCTGGCAATCGCTGATCGAGGGACTGCTCGAATCGGTACTGGTCGTCGACGGCGGCGACCTGCGGATCCTGTGCGTCAATCACACCGCCTGCGACTTGCTCGGCGTCGACGCGAAGGCGCTGATCGGGCGCCCCGTCCTGGATCTGGCCGCGACGCCCGAAGACCTGTTCTTCTGGGAAGAAGTGAGCCGCGGCCTGTCCGACGAAATCCTCTCCGAGACGATCCTGCGCCACTCCGACGGCTCGACCCTCACGGTCGACCGCCGCGTCAGCCGGATCGCGACCGGCGGTCGCAACAGCGTCTATCTCGTCGGCATCAACGACCGCAGCGAACAGCGTCGGGTCGAGGACGAGCTCGAAAAACTCGTCGCCGAACTGCGCGCGACCCTCGAGTCGACCGCCGACGGCATTCTCGTCGTCGATCTCGCGCACCGCGTCCGCAGCTACAACCAGCGGTTCGCCGAACTTTGGGACATTCCGTACGCGCTGATGACGCGGCGCGCCGACTCGGCGACCCACGACTGGCTCGCGCGCAGCGTGGTCGATCCCGATAGCTACGCATCGCGCCTCGAGGAGCTGCGCCGGTCGCCGCTGCTCGAAGCCACCGACGTGATCGTCCTGCGCTCGGGCCGCGTGCTGGAGCAGGTATCGCTGCCGCAATACGCGCGCGGCCGGCCGGTCGGCCGGCTGTTCTCGTATCGCGACATCACGCGCCGCCTCGCGGACGAATCCCGGCTGCAGCTCGCGGCGAAAGTGTTCTCCGCCAGCCTCGACGCGATCCTCATCACCGACAGCGAGCACCGCGTCGTCGCCGCGAACTCGAAGTCGCAGAAATCGAGCGGCTATCAGGAAGCGGAGCTCGTCGGCAAGCGCACCGACGCGCTGCTCTACAAACCCGACGACGACACCTTCGTGCCCCGTCTTCTCGACCGGCTGCAGGACGACGGCTACTGGGAAGGAGAGATCTGGTATCGCCTCAAGGACGGCTCAGGCATTCCGGGCCTCGCCTCGCTGGTCCGCGCCCGCGACGACGAAGGCAAGGCGCCGCAGTACGTCCTGTTCTTCAAGGACCTCACCGAACGGCTGGCGGCGAAGAAGCGCATCGAGGAACTCGCCTACTACGACCTGCTGACCGGCCTGCCGAACCGCGTGCTGCTCGGCGAGCGGATCGACTTCGCGTTGAACTGGTCGGCGCGCGAAAAACGCAGCTTCGCGGTGCTCTTCATCGACCTCGACCGCTTCAAGCAGATCAACGATTCGCTCGGCCATATGTTCGGAGACCGCGTGCTCGTCGAAGTCGCCAAGCGCATCCGCGGCTGCCTGCGCCACTGCGACACCGCCGCGCGGCTCGGCGGCGACGAGTTCCTGCTGCTGCTCCACGACGTCGACGCGCACGGCGCCGAAGCGACCGCGCAACGCATCCTGCGCTCGCTGTCACGCTCGTTCATGCTCGACAACATCACGCTGACGGTGACCTGCAGCATCGGCATCGCGCTGTACCCGGCCGACGGCGAAAGCGCCGACGATCTCATCAAGAACGCCGACACCGCGATGTACCGAGCGAAGGAACGCGGACGCGCGGACTTCCGCTTCTACCAGCGGCAGATGAACGTCAACCTGCTCGCGCGCATGAAGCTCGAGCAGGCGATGCGCGACGCGCTGGAGCATCGGCGGTTCCGGCTCCGCTACCAGCCGCAGATCGACCTTCGAAGCGGCCGCATCCTCGGCGTCGAAGCGCTGATCCGGTGGACCGACCCGGACCTCGGCAAAATCCCGCCCCACGATTTCATTCCGCAGGCCGAAGAGAGCGGACTCATCATCCCAATCGGCAATTGGGTGCTGAACGAAGCGGTCGACCGCGCGCTACTGTGGCGCCGCCGCGGCCTCGACCTCGTCGTCGCGGTGAACGTCTCCGCGCTCCAGTTCCAGCACTCGGACTTCGTGCATTCCGTCTCGACCGCGCTGCGCCGCACGGGGCTTCCGCCGTCGCATCTCGAACTCGAACTGAGCGAGTCGATCCTGGTCCGCGACGCCGAAGAGGCGCTGCTTCGGCTGCGCGCCCTCGCCGAGCTCGGCGTGCGGCTTTCGATCGACGGCTTCGGCACCGGCTACTCGAGCCTGACCTACCTGAAGCGTTTCCCGATCCGCAAGCTGAAGATCGACCGCTCCTTCATCGGCGGGCTGCCGGACGACGAGAGCGACACCGCGATCACCGCGGCGATCGTCAATATCGGCCGCGCCCTTAAGTTCGACGTCATCGCAGAAGGCGTCGAAACCGAATCCCAGCGACGGTTTCTCGAACAGATCGGCTGCGACCAGTTCCAGGGCTTCCTCTGTTCGCCGGCGGTCGATCCCGACGAACTCGAGGCGCTCGTCCGCGCGTCACCGGCGACGCCGTAAGACATCCCGCACGTCAGCGAGCCGCGAGCCGCCACAACGAAGTGACTTCCGCTGCACGGGCCGCGTGAAGCGGGTCGTCCGCGTCGGACGCGCGCGGATGCTGCGGGCGCGCATCGAGCCGGCCGACAACCGTCAGCCCGGCGGCCTCGACCATCGCGAGGAAATCATCACGCGAGCGCAGCCGGAGGTGTTCGGCGAGATCCGACAGGATCAGCCAGCCCTCGCCCTGCGGCGCGAGATGCGCCGCGAGGCCACCGAGAAAACCGCGCAACATGCGGCTCTCCGGATCGTAGACCGCGTGTTCGACCGGCGAACTGGGCCTCGCCGGCACCCATGGCGGGTTGCAGACGACGAGCGGGGCACGCCCCTCCGGGAAAAGATCCGCCTCGACGACCTCGACCTGCCGCCCCAACCCGAGCCGCGCGACGTTCTCGCGCGCGCACGCCAGCGCCCGAGCGTCCTGGTCGGTCGCGACGACGCAGCGAACCCCGCGGCGCGCGAGCACCGCCGCGAGCACGCCGGAACCGGTGCCGATGTCGAACGCGAGTTCGCTCGCACCCGGCGGCAGCGGCGCCTGTGCGACGAGCGCGACATACTCGCCGCGCACCGGCGAGAACACGCCGTAATGCGGATGGATATGCGCGCCGAGCGCGGGAATCGGCACGCCTTTCTTGCGCCACTCGTGCGCGCCGACGAGCCCCTGGACCTCGCGCAGCGACGCGACGAACTCGCCGTCCGGCGGCCCGTAGGCTTCCTCGCACGCCTCGCGGATGTCAGGCGCGCGGCGCAGCGGGATGCGGTAGTCAGCGTCGAACGGCACGAGCAGCATGCCCAGCGTGCGGGCGCGCTGCGCCTGCGCCTGGCGGTGCAGATGAAAGGCTTCCGGCATCGTGCCGCTCGCAGCCGCGGTCCCGGGCGATGTGCCAGGCGCCGCAGTGACGGCGGCCTGCTCACCCACCGGAGCTGCCGCGGCCCGCGCCGCCTTCCGCGCTGCGTTCGCCGCCTTGCCCGCCTTGCCGCCCTTCCCCGCCTTCGCGGGCTTGCGGTCGATGCGTCGCGCGATCGCCTGCAGCAACAGCCGCGCGTTGTTGAAATCCCCGCGCCACAACAACGCCGTGCCCTCGCAAGCGAGACGGTAAGCGGTGTCGGCCGGCATCGTATCGTCGGCGACGACGACCCGCTTCGGCGGCCGTGCGCCGCTCTCCGAACGCCAGTGCGCCGAGCGCGCCTCGCCATCTTCCAGCCACACGATTTTCGATTCTTCGGTCACGTGCGCCCCCGCCCCCTGCCGGCCCAGGAGCGAGCCGACTTTCGCGGGGAAGCCCCGTCCTGTTTGTGCTGTTGCATCAACCGCTCCTTCGAAGAAGAGCTCCATTTTCCGCGAAAAGCTCACCGACGGACGTATTGCCGGATGAATCGCTTCTTAGCGGGCAACAGCGTCCGATGAGAATCCTCCAATCACGCCTTGACTTCTTCATTGTTTCGCCCAAACTACCATCCATATGGATGTTTAGGAGATGGTAATGAGTGTTCATGAACTGCGCTCGAAATCTGGAGAAACGAGTGAAAAAATTACGATCAACCTCGGGGTCGTCGACCTGGGACAGATCGATCTGCTGGTCCAGGAAGGCTTCTACTCGAACCGCACCGACCTCATTCGAACGGCGATCCGCAATCAGCTCGCGACTCATGCGGAAGTGATCCGCGAAACGGTCGCCCGCAAGACCTTCGTCCTCGGCCTGCAGCATTACACCCGCCGCGACCTCGAGGCTGTGCAGGCCGCCGGACAAACCCTCCAGATACAAGTGCTGGGGCTTGCCAGCATCGCTGCCGACGTACCACCCGAACTCGCGCTGGCGACGATCGACTCGATCATCGTGCTCGGCGCGCTCCACGCCAGCGCTGCCGTGAAGGCGGCGCTGGCGGACCGAATCAGGTGACCAAGGAGATTCCACGATGAATGCCCGACTCAATTCCGACCTGCTCGAAGCCACACGGCTGACGCGCGCCGGTCAGCTCCTCGAAGCGACCGCCCTCATCCAACGCGCGCTGGGCGGCCACGCGGCACCGCCGCCCGCGGCTCACGCTAGCCCGGAGCGCCGTGCCGGGGAGCCCCCGATCGAAGGTCGCTGCCGCGTCATCGACATCAGCCCGGCCGTGACCGGCGAAGTGCAGCGCCTCCGGCGGAATGAAGTACCCGCGTGGGACGAGCCGCAGACTACGAGCGAACCGGTCTCCCCGTCGTTGCGCTTCGGTTCGGCCCTGCGCGAGAAGCTGTTCAAGTTCCCTGGACCGGCTCCGGTCTTCGATCCGATCGCGCCGCGGCAAGCGCCCGATCCGCTACCCGACGGTGCCCAGTTCATCACCGGGTCGTACACCAACCCGGCGGGTACGCGCAGCTACAAACTGTATGTCCCGAGCAGCTATCGCGGGCAGCCGTTGCCTCTCGTCGTCATGCTGCATGGCTGCACGCAAAGTCCCGACGACTTTGCCGCGGGCACCCGCATGAACGAACTCGCCGAGAAGGAGGGCTGCCTCGTGCTCTATCCGGCCCAGTCGACCTCGGCGAACGGTTCGAAATGCTGGAACTGGTTCAAGCCTTCGGACCAGCGCGCCGATCAGGGCGAACCGTCGCTGATCGCGGGCATGACGCGCGACGTCGGGGCAAGCTACAAGACCGATCCGCTGCGTATCTATGTCGCCGGTCTATCGGCCGGCGGGGCGATGGCGACGACGATGGCCGCGACCTATCCCGATCTTTATGCCGCAGCCGGCGTCCATTCCGGATTGCCCCACGCGGCCGCCCACGACCTGCCCTCCGCGCTGGCCGCGATGCAGCAGGGTGGGAAGCGCGCCGGGTGCCCCGCGACGGGCGCGGGACACAGCAGACCGCCGGCCCGGCCCGTCCCGATCATCGTCTTCCACGGTGACCGCGACACGACAGTTCATCCCCGTAACGGAGAGCAGGTGATCGTCCAGTTTTCACCGACCGGTTCGCACCCGGCCGGCCAACCCCGACCGGGCGCGGATCGGCGTGTGAAGGTTGAAAAGGGCCAGGTACCGCAGGGGCGCGCTTACACCCGCACCACCTATCACCACCCGAGCGGCGCACCGCACGTCGAGCAATGGACGATTCACGGCGCGGGTCACGCCTGGTCCGGCGGCAGCACCCGCGGCTCCTATACCGATCCGCAGGGGCCGGACGCGACGAAGGAAATGCTGCGCTTCTTCCTCGCGCACCCCTCCGACGAACTTCTCCCGCCCAAAGCGGAGCCAACGAGGTAAAGGCCCGTCCGCTCCCGGCGGCTCGATCCCCGCGCCACCCGATTCAGTCGCATCATGGGACGTCTGCGCCGCTGCCCCGTTGAATCCGAGGCATAAAAAGCGCCGCGGGAGCTCACCGGATCGGCGCGCCCCCTCTTCAAAACCAAGGGCGCGCGCCGCGATAGCTCCCCGCGGGCGCCGTACGACTACGGCTTACAGCGCGCTGAAGTCAATTTCCTGCGGACCGGGGCCTTCCGGCTCCTGGTGCGCGATCCCGAAGTGGCAATCGATGCAGGTCATGCCTTCCCGCTCGGCTTTCGCGTGGCGGGTTTGCGCGCGTTCCGACTGCAGGTCGGCGGCCATCGCGGCCTGCGTGTGGCAGTGGCGGCATTCGCGCGAGTCGGTGGTCTTCATCCGTTTCCAGACGTTGACCGCAAGCTGGTAACGATGCTCTTCGAACTTCTCGCGCGTGTCGATCTTGCCGGTCAGCTTGCCCCACAACTCGCCGGACGCCTGGACCTTGCGGATCAGCAGGTCGACCGTTTCGCGCGGCACGTGGCAATCCGGGCATTTCGCGCGAACGCCCGAAGCGTTGCGGTCGTGCGGCGTGTCCTTGAACTCGACATAGACGTTGTCCCGCATTTCATGGCATCCGGTGCAGAATGCCTCGGTGTTGGTCCATGCCAGACCGGCCGTCGCACCGCCACCGACGACCAGGGCTCCGACGACGCCGACGATGAGCAGTAGCCAAGGCGACTGGCGCCCCAACCACGTTGTTATTTTTTTGAACATGATCAGCCCCCTGATTAGTCAGCGGTTCAGAGCGAGAGAATCCACTGGACGACGTTCTTCGCCGCGGCCGGATCGTCGGTCTTGAGCGTCTCGTGATCCTCTTCCTTGCCGTCGACCTTGACCTTGCTCGGCACCGTCACGTGCTTCATCAGCTTTTCCTCCGCGTCGGCCTTGTCCTTGTGTTTCGCCGCGACTTCCTTGTACGACGGACCGTCCTTCTTCTTGTCGATCGCGTGACAGGTCAGGCACTTGCTCTTGCGGACCAACGCGTTGGCGGCCGACGCATCGACTTCGGCAACTGCGGGAAAACTCGTCGCGGCGACGGCAAGAACGGCGGCAATCATGCAAAGGCGCTTCATTTCAGATCTCCTGGATCGTCGACCGGGAATGCCCGACAGGGCGATTCCCAGGGGGAAGACGGTAGGTCCGCCCCCATACAACCCCGCACGGTGCGTCTGACGCACGCGCGGGAAACAGCTCGCTTCCTCCGGTCCGGCGAAGCGAGCGGACTTGCTTACAGCTTCTGATGACTTCCGTCGCACATCACGCCGTTGTTGCCGTGTTTGCAACCGCAGAAATACGCGGTCTTGCTTTCCTCGGCCTTGTATTCGACCGGCGTAAAGCCGGTTCCCTGGTGGCTGCCATCGCAGAACGGCTGCTTGGCGCTCTTGCCACAGGAGCACCACCAGTAGCTCCTGCCCGCCTCGACGTCGACGGCATACGGAGATTTCTGCGCGATTTGCGCGGTTTCTTTGGACATTTACGAGTCCCTGAACGACAAAAAGCCGCCTCCGGTTCGACCGGAAGGCGGCGTATTACCCGGCAATCGAGCCCGGCTGCGACATTTTCTTATTGCTGCACGGCTTCCACCGCGATCACGAGCTTCACTTCGTCGCTGACGTAGGGCGCATTCGCGCCGGCGCCGAACTCCGAGCGCTTGATCGTCGTCGTCACGTTCGCGCCGCAGCCGAGCTTCTTCAGCATCGGATGGGGCATGCAGTGGAACGACGTCACCGCGAGCGTGACCGGCTTCGTAACGCCCTTGATCGTGAGGTTGCCGTCGACCGACGCCAGCTTGTCGCCGGCGAACTTCACGCCGGTCGACTGGAACGTGATCGTCGGGTACTTCTCGGTGTGGAAGTAATCCTCGCCCTGGATGTGCTCGTTGAACAGCGCGAACCCGGTGTCGACCGACTTGGTGTCGATCGTCACGTCGACCGAACCCGTCTTCGCGGCGCGGTCCAGCGTGATCGTGCCGGTCGTCTTGTTGAAGCGGCTCTGCTGCGTCGAATAACCGAAGTGGTTGTACTCGAAGCGCGGGAAGGTATGCGAGTTGTCGATGTTGAAGGTTTCGGGCGCGGCGAGCGCAGGAGCGGCGACCGCGGCGGCGAAAGCGGAGGCGATTGCGACACGGAGAAGCTTGTTCATGATGATTTCCTTGTTGGAGGTTCCGGACTGGGAATAAAAAAACTCGACTGCGAAACTCGTTTATTTAGCGGCGCCGCTGCGGGCGGCGACCGCACGGAAGCGGACGTCGACCTCGTTCGCGACGACCGAGGTGTCGGCCCACATGCCGTCGCCGATCGCGAACTCGAGGCGCTTCAGCGTGAAGCCGCCGTCGAAGGTCGCGCTGTTGCCCTGCTGCGTGACGGTCACCGGCGCAGTGATGGTCTGCGTCTTGCCCTTGATCGTCAGCGTGCCGGCGACTTCGTAGCGGTTGCCGCCGAGCGGCTTGACCGCGATCGAAACGAACGTCGCTTTCGGGCTCTCCTTGACGTTGAACCACGACTTGCCGACGACTTCCTTGTTGGCCTCGGACGAACCCGCGTCGATGCTCGCGAGGTCGAGTTCGAGGCGCACGTTCGACTTCTCGGGCGCCGCCGGATCGAAGTCGAGATCGGTTTTGAACGTGCGGAAATGTCCTTCGATCGGCACGTTCATCTGCTTGAAGACGAAGTCGACGCGCCCCTTGTCGGCGACGACCTGGTTGAAGCTTGCGGGCGCCGGCGCGGCGATCGCGGCGGAGCCGAGCGACAGGCCGACGGCGAACAGCGCGGCATTCAGGGGGAAGAGCATTTTCATTGCACAGGTCCTCTTAACGGGCGCGAGCGAGCGCAGGCAGCATGCGCGACAGCGTCGCGTCACGATCGAACAGGTGATGCTTCACGGCGGCGGCGACATGCAGGCCGACGAGCGCGAGCAAGGTGTAATTGAGCGTCACGTGGGCGCTCGCGAGGAAATTCCCGAGCGCTTCGCTCTTGCCGACGAGGTCGGGCAGCGGTACGACGCCGAGGAACACGACCGGGAAGCCTTTCGCGGAACTCATCAGCCAGCCGCTCATCGGCACCGCGATCATCAGTCCGTAGAGCAGCACGTGGGTGACGCCGGCGACCTTCTGCTGCCAAGCCGGTGCCGGCAGCGCGGCGGGCGCGGCCCGCGTCAGCCGCACAAACAAGCGCGGCAGGACCAGCAGCAGCACCGCGACGCCAATCCATTTGTGGTACGAGACGAGCTGCAGCTTCAACGGCGACAGCGGCAAGTCGTGCATATAGACGCCGAGCGGGAACGCCGCGAACATCAGCGTCGCCATCGTCCAGTGCGCCCAGCGGGCGGGCGCGGAGTAGTGGGGTTGGGGGGACATGGAGGTTCTCCTTTTATGTTTTCGGTTTTCAGGCGGCGCGGAAATACTCGGCGACGAGGCAGTCGATCGAGCGCGGCGGATGACCGACGAGCGCCGCGAAATCGTTCGTCGTGCGGGCGAAGCGGTTCTCGGCCACGGCCGAATACATGTTTCCGAGGGCGCGCGCGAGCTTCGCCCGCAGCCCGGCGGATTCGAGCGACGCGACGTACCCGTCCTCCGACACCGGCTCGTAGCGCAGCGTCGTGCCCGCGGCGCGGCCCACTTTCGCGGCGATTTCCCAGTAGTCGTGGGTGCTCTGCCCGGTCAGCTCGTACACCTTCTTTTCGAGCCGCGGCGCGAGGACGGCGGCGGCGATCGCCTCCGCGAGGTCGTTTCGCGACACGTAGCTCACCCTGCCCTCGCCCGCCGGCAGGCGCAGCACGCCGGTCTCCAGCGCGGCAGCAAAATTCATCGGCAGGAAGTCGGCATACAACCCGTTGCGCAGCAGCGTGAAGTCGAGGCCGGAGTCGGCGAGCAGCGCCTCGGTCGCTGCGTGCACTTGCGCGAATTCCGACGGCGAGCCGGCGTCCGCGTCGAGGAAACTGGTGTAGTAGATGTGCCCCACGCCAGCCGCTTGCGCGGCCTCGATCGCGTTGCGGTGCTGCGCGATCCGGACGTCCTTCGGCCCGTCGGTCGAGATCAGCACCAGGCGCTCGACACCGACGAACGCCGTCACCAGACTTTCGCGATCGTCGAAATCGGCCTGCCGGACCTCGATGCCGCGGGCGGCGAGTTCGCAGGCGCGGGACACATCCCGAACGCTGGCGGCAAGGCGTCCAGCACCGGCGTCGGACAGGCCGGCGAACAGGCGCCTGACGATGCGCTGTCCAAGTTGCCCGGTCGCTCCCGTCACCAGAATCATTTCCATCTCCCGCTGCGTGAATCGACGGACGCAATTTAGGGGATTGATTGGTTCGAAAATAGCCGCTATTTTCAAATTCTTTGTTGCCAAATGGAAAACAATGGACCGCCTGCAAGCCATGGACGTGTTCGTCCGGGTCGCCGAAGCCGGTAGCTTCACGGCTGTCGCGGACCACTTGAACGTCGCGCGGTCTGCGATCACCCGCCAGATCGCGGGGCTCGAAGCGCACCTCGGCACCAAGCTGCTCGCGCGCAGTACGCGGCGGCTGAGCCTGACGTCGTCGGGAATCGCCTACCTCGAGAAATGCCGGGAGATCCTCGCGATGGTCGAGAGCGCCGAAGGCGATCTCGCCGGGGAGAACCGCGCGCCGCGCGGCGCGATCCGTGTCAGCGTGCCGATGAGCTTCGGCATCCGTCACCTCGTGCCGCTGATCTCGGATTTCGTCACGACCTATCCCGAAGTGACCATCGACCTGGAATTCAGCGACCGCCGGGTCAACCTGATCGAGGGCGGGATGGATTTCGCGGTGCGTATCTCGCAACAGATCGACCCGAACCTGGCAATGCGCCGGCTGACGACGAGCGACCTGGTCGCCGTCGCGGCGCCGTCCTATCTCGAACGCCATGGCCGGCCGCAGCATCCCGACGATCTGCTGCAGCACCATTGCCTCACCTACACGCTCGCGCCGTCGTCGGGGTGGCGCTTCCGGATCGGCGACGAGACCCGGACGGTCCCGGTGCGCGGGCGCATGCACATGAACAACGGCGACGCCTTGCTCGAAGCGGCGATCCGCGGCCTCGGCATCACGCAACAGCCGACGTTCATCACGTCGAGGGCCGTCCAGGCGGGGCTGCTCGAAGAACTGCTGCCGGAATATTCGTCGACCCAGCTAGAGGTCTACGCGGTCTTCCCGGGCACCCGCTACGTGCCGCACCGCGTCCGCGTGCTGGTCGACTATCTCGCCGAACGCCTCGGCCCGGTGCCGTACTGGGACCGGACGGCGATCAAAAATTCATCCGCCACGGCAACTCACCCTGAATGAAGAGGCGCGCCTCCCCGGACGCCGGCCGCGCGAAGAAGCGCTGCACCGGCGCATGCTCGCGCACCCGGCCGGCGCTCATGAACACGACGTCGTCGCCGAGCCGCGTCGCCTGGCCGAGGTTGTGCGTCGCCATCAGGATCCGCGTGCCGTCGGTGCGGATCTCGCGCACGATGCGCTCGACTTCCGCGGTCGCCGAGGGGTCGAGGCTCGCGGTCGGTTCATCCAGCAGCAGCAGCTTCGGCGCGGTGATCCACGCCCGCGCGAGCGCGAGGCGCTGCTTCTCGCCGCCCGACAGGTGGCGCGCGCTTTCGGCCTCGCGACCGCCCAGCCCGACGCGCGCGAGCACGGCCAAGGCCCGGCGCGCCCGCTCGCGCCGCGCGACGCCGTGCGGTTTCAGCGCCACCGCGACGTTGTCGAGCACCGACGCGCGCAGCACCATCGGATGCTGGAACACCATCGTCACGCCGACATCGGGGCGCGCGCCGCCGCCCCAGTCGATCGTCCCGCCGCACGGCTCCACGAGGCCGCACAGCGTGCGCAACAGCACGCTCTTGCCCGCGCCGTTCGGTCCGAGCAGCAGCGTGATGCCGTCGCCGCCGAGTTCCAGATCGACGCCGTCGAGCACCGTCCGCCCGTTCGGCTGAAAGCGCAGGCCGCGAAGCCGCAGCGGGAACATCGTGCTCATCCGTAACGACGCATCGCCCAGCCGCGCAGCGCGAACGCGAACGCGTTGAGCGTGAGGATCACGACGATCAGCACGATGCCGAGCGCGATCGCGAGCGGCAGGTCGCCCTTGCTCGTCTCGAGCGCGATCGTCGTCGTCATCACGCGGGTCGCGCGATCGATGTTGCCGCCGACGATCATTACCGCGCCGACCTCGCTCATCGCACGCCCGAGCCCGGCGAGCAACGCGACCACCAACGAATGCCGGCAGTCGTACAGCAAGGTTGAGACGCTCTGCCACCACGAGAAGCGCATCACGCGCAGTTCCTCGGCATAGCGCTGCCAGGCGTCCTCGATGACCTGCCTGCTGATCGCCGCCATCAGCGGGATCACGAGAATGCTCTGCGCGAAAACCATCGCGACGGGCGTGTACAGCATCCCGAAGTCGCCGAGCGGCCCCGTGCGCGACAGCAGCAGGTAGACGACGACGCCGACGACGACCGACGGCGCGCCCATCAGCCCGTTCATCAGCACCGACGCCGCATGCTTGCCGGCAAAGTTGCCGATAGCGAGACACGCGCCGAGCGGCAGACCTATCAACGTGCCGATCGCAACCGCCGCGCCGCTGACGCGCAACGAAAGCAGCACGATCTCCGCCACGCGTTCATCGAGCGTGGCGAGCAGCGAAAAGGCGTCGGCTAAGGTTGCGGCGAACAGGGACATCGGCACGGAGAATAGCGGATCAGCCCGGGTTTCCATAGCGGGCGCGATTCGGCTGGTATTTCCGGCGAGGCGCAAGTGTCTCCCTGATCGGAACGCCGCTGTGGCTACAATGGACACGTTTTCCCCTGGAGATTCCTCATCCACACGGCGCGAAAATTTTCCGGAGAAGCGGCCACATGAATCCCGCTGATTCCGACGATCCGGTCCCGCCGCGCGCCGCTCACCCTGTCGGCCGCCACATCCTGATCGGCTTCTTCACCGTCGCGCCGTTGTGGGTGACGTGGCTGGTGTTCGACTTTCTGCTCGGCATTCTCGCGTCGATGGGAACGCCGCTGCTGCGCGCGGCCGCACGCCTCGTCGCGCCCGTGTCCGGCACCGCGGCCGCATGGCTGCTCGACTCGGATTTCCAGAAGCTCGTCGCGGTACTGCTGACGCTCGCCAGCCTGTATGCGATAGGCGTGATGGCGTCGCTCGTGCTGGGGCGGAAACTGCTCGACGCGGCCGAGGCGATGCTCGCGCGCCTGCCGCTCGTGCAGACGATCTACGGCGGCACGAAGCGGTTTCTCGAGACGCTGCGCAAGCCGCCGGTGAAGGGCCAGCGCGTCGTCCTGATCAGCTTCCCCAACCGGCAGATGAAGACGATCGGCCTCGTCACGAAAGTCATGGTCGACTCGGAGACCGGCGAGGAAATCGCCGCGGTGTACGTGCCGACCGCGCCGAACCCGACCTCGGGCTACATCGAAATCGTCCCGCTCGCCGACGTCGTGCCGACGGACTGGACGATGGAAGAAGCGATGACCTTCGTGATGACGGGCGGGACGAGCTCCCCCGACCGCATCCGCTTCGACAACCCGCCGCGGACCGGCACCTGAAGCACCGGTCACCCGCCGCCGCGCAGCATCGCGTGGTCGAGCATACGAAGCAGCCGGGCGCGCTCGGGTTCTCCGGCGCCGGAAAATCGATACCCGACGGCGATCACCGGCAACTCGAACATGCCGAGCCGGCGAACGCCGCGCGACTCGACGCGGAGGTCGAGCCGGGTCGTGCCGTCCTGCACCCGAAAATGCCCCGGTGCAACGGTCTCGACGCCCGCCGGCCACGCCGTGCGCAAGTCGCGCTCGAACTGCGCCGGCGTCGCGCTGACTTCGCGCTCGAAGGTTTCGAGGACCGGGCCGCTGATGAACGCCGCGCCCGAGCTCACCGGCGTCAGCCCCCCGCGATCGGCGGCCACACGGCGAGCTCGTCGTGCTCGGCGAGCCGCCGGCTCACACGCGCCTCGCGCGGGACGAACAGCCCGTTCACGAGCACGAGATGCGCGCTGCGCTCGGGGACCTGGAAGCGCGCGATGACGTCGGCGACCGTCGTGCCGTCATCGATGTCGAGCTCGACGCGGTTGCCGCTGCGCTCGGGCGGCAGAAGGTCGGTCAGCGACGCGAAGAGCTTGAAGCCGACTTTCATCGGACGAGTGCCGCCGGCTGCTGCGACCGGGCGATGTAGGCGTCGACGAACTGCAGCGGCGAGTCCAGCAGCCGGTCCTTCCACTCGCCCAGGCGCACCCTCCCCTGGATCAGCCCCCGCAGCACCCCGACATGCTCGGTCAGCCCGATCGACGTGGCGCCGATCATCACGTCGTCCCTGAACTGCAGGCTCAGGTACCGGAACGCCGCTTCGTCGACATGCTCGACGCCCGCACCGCCGCGCGAGGCCTCCTCGCCCCACCACTGACCGAACGACGACGAGATCAGCCCGAGCGTCGCGAGCACGTTGATCGCGAGCACGCCTTTCAGGCGGGTATCGCCGCCCGCCATGTTGAGCGCCGCGACGCGCGACTGGTCGACCGCGTTCGGCTGGATCGCTGCGACGAGGTGCTCACCGGTGAAGAGGTCGGGGGCTTCGGCGACATCGCCGGCGGCGAAGATGCCCGGGACGCTCGTCTCGAGCCGGTCATCGACGAGCACCCCTTTCGCGACGTGGACGCCGGTCGATTCGAGGAACGCGACGTTCGGCGCCACGCCGGCCGCGACGATCACGAGATCGGCGACGACGGCCTCGCCGGTCGACAGCGTCACGTCGAGCGGAGCGTCGTTGCTCGGACGCCGATCGATGCGGCGCACCCCGGCGTTCGTCACGACGCGGATGCCCTTGTTCTCGACCCACTTCCGGATCATGCCGCCCGCCTGGGGCGTCATCATCCGCGGCACCATCCGGTCGCCCATCTCCACGACCGTCAGTTCGACGCCGCGCGCCTCGAGCGCCTCCATGATGATGCAGCCGATGAAGCCCGCGCCGAGTTGCAGCACGCGGGCGCCCGGCTGCGCGAAACGCGCGATCGCCCGCGCGTCCTCCAGCGTCCAGCAGGTGTGGACTTCCGGCAGATCGACGCCGGGAATGGGCGGTCGCACCGGGTGGGAGCCGGTCGCGATCAGCAGCCGGTCGTAGTCCTCGAAATGCCCGTCGTCGAACAGCACGCGGCGCCCGGCCTCGTCGAGCGACACCGCGCGCCCGCGCAGTTCGCGGATCCGCAGTCGGTCGAAGTGGCCGGGAGACTTGCGCAGGTACGTCCCGGACTCGTCGATGTTCTCCTCGAGCAGATAGGGGATCGCCATGCGCGAATACGGCGGCGCATCTTCGGCGCCGACGAGGACGATTTCGTCGCCCGGCGCCGCATGTCTCAAGGTTTCGGCGGCGACGACGCCCGCGGGCCCGTTGCCGAGAATCAGGTGTTTCATGCCGTCTTCCTCGTTCGCGTCGATCGCAACGCGCCGATCGGCCAACCGTCAGAGCCCCAGCCGCGACAGCGTCTCCGGCGTCGGCACCCCTTCCGGCGTCCAGCCCCGCACCCGGTAATACTCGGGCAGCATCTCGGAAAGCCGGTTGACCATGCCTTCGGCCGGTCCCGATTTCGCGGGCTCGGTCGTCAGGCGCGGCGGCAGATTGTCGTCTTTGGCGGTGAAGCCGGCCGCGTTGTTGAACTGCCGCTCCATGTTCCAGATGCGCTCGCCGACTTCGTTCAATTTGTCCATCGACCAGTCGCCCTCGCACGCGGCCGCGATCTGCGGCTGCACGTCGGCGAGCGTCCACGCGAACGACGTGAACACGCAGATCCCGGCCGAATCGAACACCGCCGTCGCGTCCTGGAACGCCTTCACGAGTTCCGCCTTGCCTTCGGTCGCGTGCGGATCGGTCTTCACCGGCACGCCGAGCACTTCCGATGCGACGGTGTAGCCACGCAGGTGGCACGCGCCGCGGTTCGACGTCGCGTACGCGAGGCCCATTCCCTGGATGCCGCGCGAGTCGTACGCCGGGAACTCCTGCTTCTTGACCGTCATCGACAGCTCGGGGTGGCCGTACTTCGCGGTGAGCCGCGCCGAGCCGAGGCCGATCTCGCGGCCGAAGCCCTCGCCGGTCGCGGTCATCTCCGCGAGCTTCGCGAGCGCCTCGGCCGAGCCGAACGGCGCGTCGATGCCGATCCGCTCCTTGGTCAGCACGCCCATCTCGTACAGCTCCATCACCGCGCCGATGGTCGCGCCGAACGAGATCGGGTCCATGCCCTGCTCGTTGCACAGCAGGTTCGCGTACTGCAGCGCTTCGAGGTCGCCGACGCCGTTCGCCGCACCGAGTGCCCACGCGGCCTCGTACTCGAGTCCGCCGGAGGCGCCCCAGTATTTCGGGCTGTTCTTCACGGTGAAATGCGTCTTGTCGATCGCCGAGATCCGGCCACACGCGATCGTGCAGCCGAAGCACGCCGCGTTCGTCACGAGCTGCGGCTTGCCGTCGGTCGGGCGCTTCTCGTGCATCGCCTCGGCCGAGATCTTCGACGCGTCCTCGAACTGCACGTCGCGGTGGTTGCGCGTCGGCAGCGCGCCGATCTCGTTGATGACGTTCATCAGCACCTGCGTGCCGAACTTCGGCAGGCCCTCGCCGGTGACCGCGTTGTCGGCGAGCACCTTCTTCGCATCGGTCGTCGCTTTCAGGAAACCCGGGAAATCCTTGATGCCCGACACCCCCTTCGTGCCGCGAATCGCGACCGCCTTCAGGTTCTTCGAGCCCATCACCGCGCCGACCCCGGAGCGCCCTGCGGCGCGGTGCAGATCATTCACGATGCATGCGAACATCACCTGGTTCTCGCCAGCGCGGCCGATCGACGACACGCGGATCAGCGGGTCCTGGTGCTGCACCTTGATCGTCTCCTCGGTCTCCCAGCAGCTCTTGCCCCACAAGTGCGACGCGTCGCGCAGTTCGGCCTTGTCGTTCTCGAGGTAGAGATACACCGGCTTCGGCGCGCGACCTTCGAAGATCACCATGTCCCAACCGGCGAACTTCATCTCCGCGCCAAAGAAGCCGCCCGAGTTCGAGCAGGCGATCGCCCCCGTCAGCGGACCTTTCGTCACGACCGTGTAGCGCCCGCCGGTCGAGGCCATCGTGCCCGTCAGCGGCCCGGTGCCCATGATCATCTTGTTGTCCGGCGACAGCGGATCGACTTTCGGGTCGATCTCGGACACGAGGTACTTCGTCGACAGCCCGCGCGAGCCGAGGTACTCGTTCGCCCACGCCATGTTCAGCGGTTCTTCCTTGCACGTGCCGTCGGTGAGGTTCACGCGCAGGACCTTGCGATTCCATCCCATGATCGTGCTCCCGTCAGGCGGCCGAAGCCGGCGTGTTGGCCTTCGCGGCCCAGGCCTGCATGCGCCCGAGCCCGGTCCAGTCCGCGTCGACGTACGTGATCGCGCCGGTCGGACAGGCCTTCGCGCACGCCGGGTCGCCTTCGCACAGGTCGCACTTCTGCACCTTGCCGGTCGCCTGATTGAAGTTGATCGTGCCGAACGGACAGGAGATCGTGCACACCTTGCAGCCGACGCAGGTGTCCTCGAACACCATCTTCGCGCCGGTCGAGAGATCGAGCCGGATCGCGTCAACGGGACAGGAGTGCATGCACCACGCCTCGGTGCACTGCGTGCAGGTGTAGGGAACCTTGCGCCCCTCGTGCTCGAAGCTGAAAACCTTGATCCGCGATTTGCTGGGGTTGATCGCGCCCGTATGTTCGTACGAGCACGCCATCTCGCACTGCAGACAGCCGGTGCACTTGGCCGGGTCAATGTGAAGCGATTTCCACATCGAAAGACTCCTTCCAAAAACGGGGACAGACCACGTTCTCTCGGTGGAAAAACGTGGTCTGTCCCCGTTTCTCCACCAGTGCCTCGGTGCCAGCAAAAGTAGCACTCGCGACAGGAGCGAGCAATCGCTTTGACGCGCCGGTTTTTCCCATTGCTATTCGTCGTCTTCGTCGCTGTCGTCGTCCGGAATCATCGCCTCGACCCCCGCGCCGACGACTTTCGCGCCGACCTTGACCGTGGTCGCCGCGACCGAAACGGCCGCGTCCGCGACTGCGAAGACCGCACATCCGCTCGTCGACAAGACAAGCGCGACGAGCATCAGCAAGCGCATCGATTTCATTTCCAGCCTCCAGGGCAGCATCGGGAACCGACTCGCATTCTACGGCTGCTTCCGGGGAAGATCGGGACCGGAACCGGACCGGAACCCTTTCCCCCCTAACCCCCCGACACATCCTGCGGTTGACACCGGCCGGGGGCGTTTCCGATATTCCCGGGATGACTCCCTTCTCCGTTCTGGACCTCTGTCCGATCATCGAAGGCGGCGACGCCGCGCTCGCCTTTCGCAATTCGGCCGATCTCGCGCAGCACTGCGAACGCTGGGGCTACCGCCGCTTCTGGCTCGCCGAGCATCACAGCATGCCCGGCATCGCGAGCGCGGCGACCGCCGTCGTCATCGCGCACGTTGCCGGCGCGACGACGACGATCCGCGTCGGCGCGGGCGGCGTGATGTTGCCGAACCACTCACCGCTCGTCATCGCCGAGCAGTTCGGCACACTCGAATCGCTGTTCCCCGGGCGCATCGATCTCGGCCTCGGCCGCGCGCCCGGGTCGGACGCCGCGACCGCCCGTGCGCTCCGCCGCGAACTGCACGCCAACGAGGACCAGTTCCCGCACGACGTCGTCGAGCTGATCGGCTACCTCCAGCCGGGCGAACCGGGCCGGAAGGTGCGCGCGGTGCCCGGTGCCGGATCGAAAGTCCCGGTGTGGATCCTCGGTTCGAGCCTCTTCGGCGCCCAGCTCGCGGCGATGCTCGGCCTGCCGTACGCGTTCGCGTCGCACTTCGCGCCGGCGCAGATGATGGACGCGGTCGCGCTGTACCGGCGGCTCTTCCGGCCGTCGCCGCACCTCGAGCGGCCTTACGTCATGCTCGGCTTCAACGTGTTCGCCGCGGACTCCGACGAAGAAGCCGAATACCTCGCGACGTCGATGCAGCAGGCGTTCGTCAATCTGCGCAGCGGCCGGCCGACGAAGCTCCAGCCGCCTGTTCGCGGCTACATCGACCAGCTCGGCGGCGCCGAAAAGGCGATGCTCGCGAGCGTGCTTTCGTGCTCCGCGATCGGCTCACCTCACACCGTCGCCGGGCGTTTGCGGGACTTCATCGCGCAGAGCGGCGCCGACGAGCTGATGATCGCGTCGCAGATCCACGACCACGACGCGCGGCTGCGCTGCTACGAAATCACGGCGCAGGTGCGCGACGCGGAAGCCGGCGGCTAGGCGAGCTTTTTCCGGAAAAACGCGGCCCGTTCCTTTTTCCCGCCCGCCGACGCGGTAAAATCCGCGCCGGTTTCGAGGCCGCCCAACCAGCGCGGCCGCCACTTGTCCGGGACCGAGCGCCCGGCAAGCTCCCACGCATCGATTCGGCAGGAACAACGCATGAGCATGGAAGGCACCACCGGCGGCAGGATCTGGTGGAAGGAAGCGGTCGCGTATCAGATCTACCCGCGCAGCTTCATGGATTCGAACGGCGATGGCATCGGCGACCTCAACGGCATCGCGTCGCGCCTCGACTACCTGCAGTCGCTCGGCGTCGACCTGATCTGGATCTGCCCGATCTTCCGCTCGCCGAACGACGACAACGGCTACGACGTAGCCGACTACGAGTCGATCCTCGCCGAATTCGGCACGATGGACGACTTCGATCGGCTGCTGGCCGACGTCCACCGCCGCGGCATGCGCCTGATCCTCGACCTCGTCGCGAACCACACCAGCGACGAGCACCCGTGGTTCATCGAGTCCCGCTCGTCGCGCGACAACCCGAAGCGCGACTGGTACATCTGGCGTGACGGACGCGGCGGGCGCGAGCCGAACAACTGGGAGAGCATCTTCAAGGGCTCGGCGTGGAAATACGACGCGACGACCGACCAGTACTTCCTGCACCTCTTCTCCGAGCGCCAGCCCGACCTCAACTGGGACAACCCGGAAATGCGCGAGGCGATCTACGCGACCGTGCGCTGGTGGATGGACAAGGGCGTCGACGGCTTTCGGCTCGACGCGGTCAGCCACAAGAAGAAGGAACCCGGCCTGCCCGACATGCCGAACCCGGACGGGCTCGACTACGTGCCGTCGTTCCCGAAGCACATGAACGTCGACGGCGTGCTCGACTACCTCGACGAGTTGTGCCGCAACTCCTTCGCGCACTACGACGGCGTCACCGTCGGCGAAGCGAACGGCGTGTCGCCCGAAGAAGCCTGCCACTGGGTCGGCGACGAACACGAGCGGCTCAACATGATCTTCCAGTTCGAGCACTCGGCGCTGTGGAAACGCGACCCGCGCGGACCGCTCGACGTCGTCGCGCTGAAGCGCGTGCTGACCAAATGGCAGAAGACGCTCGACGGCATCGGCTGGAACGCGCTCTTCATCGAAAACCACGACTTGCCGCGCATTGTCTCGCGCTGGGGCGACACCAACGCGCTGTGGCGCGAGAGCGCGACCGCGCTCGCGACGATGTACCTCCTGATGCAGGGCACGCCGTTCATCTACCAGGGCCAGGAGCTCGGCATGACGAACAGCCGCTTCGACACGCTGGCCGATTTCGACGACGTGCTGACGAAGAACCGCCACGCGCAGATGAAGCGCCAAGGCATGCCCGAGGACGACATCCTCGAGCTGCTGCGCGTCGTCTCGCGCGACAACTCGCGCACGCCGATGCAGTGGGACGCGTCGCCGAACGCCGGCTTCTCCACCGCCCCACGGACCTGGCTCGCGGTCAATCCGAACTACCCCGCGATCAACGTCGCCACGCAGGACGACGACCCGAACTCCGTCCTCAACTATTACCGGCGCCTGATCCGTGTGCGCCGAGCGACCCCGACGCTGATCTACGGCCACTACGACCTGCTAATGGAAAACGATCCGCAGGTGTACGCGTACGTCCGCCACGACGACGCCCACCGCTTCGTCGTCATCGCAAACCTCACGCGCACCCCCGCGGTGTTCGAACACGACGGAATCGCCCTGCACTGTGCGAATCTCGTGCTCGCGAACCACGCCGTGGAGCCGCACGAACCCACCCACCGGCTGCCGCTGCGCCCGTACGAAGCCCGGGTCTACCGGCTGATCTAGCTTTCAGGTCCGGTAGCGCGGAAAGGCGTTTTCCGCCGCATGCTCCCCGCCCCCCGAACTCCAACGGGCGCGCGGCGCCGTCCGCGTAGGGTCGGAAAAGCGCAGCGCCCTCCGCCGCATGCCTTCCGCGGCATGCCTTCGGCCGTGCGCGTTGCAGGACGCGAAGTCGGCACTGAACCGTCAGGGGTGCAATTTCAACGTCGACACCGTCGCCGCGGCGATCGCCTCCTCGCTCCACGTGACGGGATGCGTCGCGCCGCGCAGGTAGAGGTCGAGCTGATCGTCGTAATGCGGGTCGAGCGGATGGCCGGATTGGCCGCCGGGCAGCACGGCGAGGCTGCGGTCGCCGTCGCCTGCGACCGCTACCCAGCGCACCGTCGGTCCCTCGTTGACGCGGGCGGCCTTGCCGGGCCCCGGGAGAGGAAAGGCCGCGATGGTCGTCGCGGAGCCGCCGACGGGGAACGGTCCGCGGTTGAAGAGGCGGCCGACGACGGGCAGCATTCCGAGCGGGTGGCGCAGCGTCAGCCGGTGCAATTCGCCGTACTCCCATCGGCTCACATCCTCGCCCCAGCGTTCCACGCCCTCGTCCCAGGATTCGGCGAGCGCCTTCGCGAGGATCGTCTCGCGGGTCTCGACCTCGGGCGTCGCGACGTCGTCGAACCACGCCGCATTCATCCCGCCGCGCAGGATCCGCACCAGCCATTCGCGCCGCACCGGGCCCGACACCTGAGCGACATCGAGCTCGTCGCCGAAGATCGCTTCCGCCAGCCGCTTCTCGAACAGCGTGAACAGCGCCGACGCCCCGTCCACTCCCATTCGTCCGTCCCAGCGCACGAGGGCGTCGTACGCAAGTGCCGCCGAGCCGACGTACGTCCCTTCGCCGAGCGCGACCAGCTCGCGCGCGAAGCGCGACACCGCGTCGCCCTGCATCGCCGCGAAATCCGCCGCCAGCCAGCGCGGCTTCTGCCCGAGCAGCTCCCGAATGCGCTTCGCGCGCGCGGGGCCGTCGAAGTCGGCGGTCAGCGGGCCGGCGGCGGCTGTCGGGCGGATGTCGTCGTTGGCGGTAACGAGCGCATCGTCGGCCGGCGCGCGCCGGGGGTTCTCGCTCGCGTCGCGCAGCCCGTCCCAACCGTAGGCCGCGTCGTGCCCCGGCGCCGGCAACCGCCCGTCGCCCTGCAAACGACGCGGCATCCGCCCGAGGAGAACGTGCAGCAGGCTGCCGGCGCGGTCGGCCGCAACCAGGTTCTGCGCGGGGGCGACGAAGCCGCCGATGCCAGCCGGAATGTCCGCCACGCGCCGTGCGCGACCGAGATGCAGGAAGGCCGCGAGCGGATCGTCCTGCAAGTAGGCGGTCCAGGTGAGGCTGCGCGGCGGCAGGCCGCGGGTCGGCTCGGCCGGCAGCAGCGGCCCGCGGTCGGAGGTCTGCAGCGTCAGTGGCACCGGACGCGCCCAGCGCACCGGGATCTCCACGCGCTCGGTCGTGACCGGCGCCCACCCGTCGCCGCGGCGCACGCGCTCGCCCGCGGGATCGAGCTCCTCGAAGAACAGGTCGCTGTCGTCCATCATCACGTTGGTCAGGGCCCACGCGAGGTCGCGGTTCTGCCCGACGATGACGCCTGGGACGCCGGGCAAGGTGATGCCCATGACCTCGTAATCCGGCGCGCGAAAGTGCGCCTGGTACCACAGCCCCGGCAGCTGCATCGGCAGATGCAGGTCGTTCGCCAGCAAGGGGAGTCCTTCGGCGCTGCGCGACAGCCCGACCGCCCAGTTGTTGCTTCCGTGAGCCAGGTCAGGCGCCGGCACTGACCCATTTCCCGGGCGCCCCGTGTCCCGCGCACGCTCCGCCTCGGCCATCGCGACGATCGCGGGCGGCAGATGCGCATCCTTTTCGCCGAGGAGGTCCTGCGTGCGCTCCGGACCGAAGCGCCGCAGCCACTCGAAACGCATCTCCTCGGGCCGCCCTTGCCAGAACGAGAGGTCGCGCGCCATCAGGAAGACGAAGCCGAGACTGTCGACCGGTGTCCAGGGTTCGGGCCGGATACCGAAGAGCTTCAGCGTCGGCGGAAGATCGTCGCCGCGACGCTCGAGCCACGCGTTGACGCCGGCCGCATAAGCGTCGAACCACGCGCGACTTTCCGGGCCCACCCGGTTCAGCGTGGCCTCGGCCGCCTCCCGCAAACGCAACATCCGCGCCTCGGCGTCCATCTGCACCGCGCCCGGCCCGAAGACTTCCGCGAGTCGTCCCGCCGCTGCGCGGCGCCCGAGCTCGAGCTGCGTCATGCGGTCGTTCGCGTGAAGAAAACCAAGGGCGAGTGCAAGGTCCCGTCCGCTCCCGCCCTTCAGATGCGGCACGCCGTAACGATCCCAACGCACCTCGACGGGCGCGTGCAGGCCCGCCAAGCGCAGCTCGCCGTCCCGCTGCGGCAAGCCCGAGCGCATCACCCAGAGGCCGGCCGCCGCCACAACGCCGAAGATCGCCAACAGCGCCGGCAGCCAGCGCAGCAGGAGTTTCTTCATCACCGCCATCTCGACCTCGAAGGGCAGAAAGACGGGAGGCATTATCTCCGCGTCGCGTCGGGAGGTGGTGAGGTGATGCGGTTTGGGCCAAGGCGACCGCTGCTGCGGAAGAGGGCAAGAAACCGGGGAGAAAAGAGGGACAGAAAGCGTTTTTCCTGCAGAAGAAAAGGCCGGACAGACTACGTTTTCTCGGAATACATCTCCGCCGCATTTCCGCCCGGTCTGTCCCCCTTTCAGTTCTTGTTCCGCGCGTCAGTTGGATGATTCCGGAGCGGCTGCGCGCCCGCCGTCGCGGTCCTCACCGCGCTCGCTCTTGCGCTTGTCGCGCTTCACCACGGTCTTCGTCACGCCGGCGGTGAGCGGGTCGACCTCGAGCTCCACCCGCTGCCCCTCCCGGTCGGTGGCCTTGACCTCGTAACCGTCCCGCTCGCGCTCGATCTCGTCAATGTTGCCGTAGCCCGCGGCCTCGAGCTTGTCGTGGATCTGCGGGATCGAAAGCCACTTGCCGTTTGCGTCAGCGGCCGGGTTCGCGTTCTGCGCGAGTGCCGGGGCGACAAGGACGCCGCCGGCGACGAGTCCGGTGGCAATGGCAAGAGCGGAAAGAAGGGTCTTCGCGTTCATCGTGGCGACTCCTGTAGTCGGTGGTGGCCGGCTTTCGACCATGAAGCGATTCTCGGCAGCGAACGGTGAACGCGCCGTGAATGCCGGCTTCACGGAGGGTTCAGCAGCCGTGGCGCTGAATTCGCCCGTGGTCGGCCAATCGTGCGCGGGCCAGCAGTGCCTCTCGCAACCGCGGCCGGCGGGGATGAGGAGTCATGAGTGCGCTCGCCCAGGGTCGCCCGCAGGACCAGAATCGTGTGAATGGAATGGACGGCGCTTCACGTCGTCCGAATTGCCCATGCCTCGCCAATGGATCACTTGTCCGGAGGAATTCAGGCAGCATGGCCCGACTCGCCACGGCCCCGAGGAAACGGATGAATTCATTCAACAGGCGCACCGCCGTGCGGATTGCGATCGTCAGCGTGCTGCTCGCTGCCGTCGCGAGCCCCATCGCCTGGTACGTCGCGCATACGAACGCGGAGAAGGCAACGGTCGCGCTCGCGATGGAAGAATCGCGTCGCCTCTTGCACTTGCACCATTTCGACACCATTGAGCTGAGCGGCCCGAACGCGACGGAGCACGCGGGAAGGGCCGCGGGCACGCTTGTAGGCGGACTCTTCGACATCGCGGAAATCTACGATCGGCAGGGAGAGAAGCTCGCCTGGGCGATGACCGAGGACGGCGCAGGGGTCGAAGCCCAACTGCCGCCGCACGTCCGTCCCGATTACGTTTCGGCGGGGTTCGAGAGCTACAGACTTAAAGACGGGCGCTGGATCTTGCGCGTTTTTGTACCGCTCACAGGAGCGGGCGGTGACGACTCGGCCGCGATCGCGGGGTATTTCGAGGGCATCCGCGTCGTCCCCGCGTGGCAGCGCGATCAGATGCTCGCGAATGCGCTCAGCGCCGCGCTGATGGCCGGCCTCGCCTCGCTGCTATGCGGTGCCGCCATCTATCCGGTCGTCGTGCGCCTGTCCGCGGACAACGAGCGACAGGCGCGCGAAATCCTCGATTCGCACATCTCGATGATGGAAGCGCTCGGTCGCGCCATCGCCAAGCGGGATTCCGAGACGGGTGCCCACAACTTCCGCGTTGCGTGGATTGCGGCGCGAATTGGCGAACGTCTCGGATTGCGGGGTAAAGCGATGCAGTCGTTGATCGTAGGCAGTTTTCTGCATGACATCGGCAAGATCAGCATCCCCGACGCGATTCTCCTCAAGCCTCACGAGCTCGACGCGAAGGAGTTCGAGATCATGCACACGCATGTGACGCAAGGCGAGGAAATCGTCGGGGGCATCGGCTGGCTGGACGACGCGAATGCCGTGGTCGCCGCGCATCACGAAAAGTGGGACGGGTCGGGCTACCCGCGGGGACTGTCGGGCGAAGCGATTCCCCTCGCCGCCCGCATATTTTGCGTGGCGGACGTCTTCGATGCGCTTTGCTCCCGGCGCCCGTACAAGGAGCCGATGGACTTCGAGGCGGCGATGTCGATCATGGAAAAGGACACGGGAAGTCATTTCGACCCGGGAGTGATGGCCGCCTTCCGGCCGCTTGCGCGCGAAGTGTTCAACCGCCTCGCGAAATGCACCGAAGAAGACGCCCGGCGACTGCTGGAAGAGCGGGTGCGGTTGCATTTCGGGATTTAGTCTTTTCGGCGAGACGGGCAGAGAGAAGTCGCCCTTTTTCAGAAGAAGGCAGAAAAAGAGGGGCAGCAGGTTGGTTCTGGGGACGCCCGGTCTGACCCGTGATGTGTCCTGTTTCTTCATTCGGCAAAAGGCGCTGCGCTTTTCCGCCCTACGCTTTTCTGCTCCCTTTTTGCCCATTTTCCCCGTCCTCCGACGCGGCCAACGGAGCGCAAGCGGCGTTCTCCGAGTGCTCCCATTCATTCAGCGGAAGGCGCTTCGCTTTTCCGCCCTATTTTTTTTGTCGTGAGTGGCCTGCGGCGCATCTCATGATTTTCGCTATGTCGGGTCGCTTACCCTGTCGACGCGCGGCCCCCTCGTGGAACCGTACCATGGCGGCATTGCCATACTCACAACGCACAACAGGGATGCCGCGATGCTCCGCCCTTCGACGCTCCGCTCCGACGCCCTGCGCACGCACCACCGGCGGCTCCATCTCGCGCTTGCCACCTCCCTGGGGTCGGCCCTGCCCGGTGCGATCCTCGCCGCCGATCCGCTCCCGACGCTGGACCCGGTCGTCGTCACCGGTAGTCGCGTCGAGGCGCAGAGTTTCGACCTGCCGTTTTCGATCGACGTCGTGAACATGCGCGAGGTGCAGGCCGGCAACCTCGGCGTCAATGCGTCCGAAGCGCTCGGCGGAGTGCCCGGCCTCGTCGTGCAGAACCGCCAGAACTACGCGCAGGACTTGCAGATCTCGATCCGCGGCTTCGGCAGCCGCGCGGCGTTCGGCGTGCGCGGCGTCAAGCTCATCGCCGACGGCATCCCGGCGAGCACGCCGGACGGACAGGGGCAGGCGGCGACCTTCAACCTCGACACCGCCGAACGCATCGAAGTGATGCGCGGCCCGTTCTCGACCGTCTACGGCAACCACGCGGGCGGCGTGATCCAGCTTTTTTCGCGCGATCCCGACGGGCCACCGTCGGTGCGCGGGGGCGCCTTCGCGGGGTCCTGGGGGACGACGAAGTTCGACGTCGGCGTCGAAGGCGAGAAAAACGGCATCGGCTACGTCCTCGACGCGTCGCGCTTCGACACCGACGGGTATCGCGACCACAGCTCGGCGACGCGCGACCAGCTCTTCGGCAAGTTCCGCGTCCGCCCGGACGAGGACAGCACGCTGACGCTGGTCGCGAACGCCCTCGAGCAGGACGACACCGAGGACCCGCTCGGGCTGACGTGGTCGACGTACAAGCGCGACCCGCGGGCGGTCGAGGCCGTCGCCGAGACCTTCGACACGCGTAAGAGCATCGACCACCGGCAGGCGGGCGGCACTTACGAGCGCCGCGTCGGCGCCGGGCGGCTGCAGCTCTCGGCCTACGGCGGCGAACGCAGCGTGATCCAGTACCTGGCGATTCCGCCCGGGCCGCAAAACGGCCCGCGCCATTCCGGCGGCGTCGTGGACTTCGACCGCAGCTTCCATGGCGCCGGCGCGCGCTGGATCCACACGCTGGGGGCAGGCCCCGGCGAGCTGACGCTGACCGGCGGCGTCGACTTCGATCGCTCCGAGGATGCGCGCAAGGGCTTCCAGAACTTCGTCGGCCCGACGCTCGGCGTCAAGGGCGCGCTCAAGCGCCACGAGACCGACACCGTAACGAGCCTCGACCCCTACGTGCAGGCCAACTGGGTTGTCGACAGATGGACGCTGCAGGCCGGACTGCGTCACAGCGAAGTCGAGTTCGAAGTCGATGACAAGTACATCGCACCCGGCAACCCCGACGACAGCGGCGACATCACCTACCGCAAGACAACGCCCGCGCTCGGCCTCGTCTACCAGGTCAGCCCGGCGCTGAACCTCTATGGGAGCGCGGCGCGCGGCTTCGAGACACCGACCCTCACCGAACTGTCGTACTCCGGCACCGGCGGCGCCGGCGGCTTCAACTTCGGCCTGCGGCCCGCGACCAGCAAACAGGTCGAACTGGGCGCGAAGGCGTTCATCGGCGACAACACCCGGCTGAACGCGGCGATCTTCCAGATCCGCACCGACGACGAACTCGTCGTCGAGAGCAACACCGGGGGCCGCGCGGTGTTCCGCAACGCTGCCAGCACGCTACGCCGCGGCGTCGAGCTCGCGCTGGAGTCGGATTTCTCGCGCCAGTGGCGCGGCCGGGTGTCGCTGACGCGGCTGCAGGCGACTTACGACAGCCCCTTCACGACCGGCGGCGGCCAGATTGACGACGGTAATCGCCTGCCCGGCATCCCCGCGCTGTCGGCTTTCGCCGAGCTCGAATGGAAGCCGCGCGACGGCCTCGCCGCCGCGGTCGAGACCTACTACCGCAGCAAGCTGTACGTCGAGGACACGAACACCGAGCGCGCCGCGCCCGCCTACACGCTCGTGAACCTCCGCCTCGCCGCGGAGCAGAAATCGGGGGACTGGACCTTTGGGCAGCTCGTGCGGGTCGACAACCTGTTCGACCGCGAGCACATCGCCTCGGTGATCGTCGGCGACGGCAACGGCCGCTTCTACGAACCGGGACCGACCCGCAGCCTCTACGTCGGCGCGCGCGCGAGTTACCGCTTCTGAGTCGCCGCGCGGCAGGGTCGCGGGTCGCACCCTACGGGAGGGGGTAACGATGAGCACACCCGATCACGAGCGGCTGGACCGCATCGTCGCCGAGGCGAGGCGCGCGCGCGACCAGCGCGAACGGGGCTACCGCGAGCGGGCGCTGAAGATCCTGCCGTGGATCTGCGGGCGCTGCGCCCGCGAATTCACGCGCGAGAACCTGCATCAGCTCACCGTCCACCACCGCGACCACAACCACGACAACAACCCGCCCGACGGCAGCAACTGGGAGCTGCTGTGCGTGTATTGCCACGAGAACGAGCACGC
>NZ_JAKFEF010000060.1:0-7399 GCF_036675785.1 Aromatoleum sp. | reverse complement strand
CAGACTTAGGAGTCGAAATGCCTACATCAATCGGCGTTACGGCTACGAACTCGAACCGGCCCCAAGCCTCGGGTTGCCTCTAGCGTATGCGCGCCCCCGATCGAGAGCTGCGGACGACCGAGTGTTCCGTCACCTGCCGCGGCCTCGTCGCGGCGCGCGGCTGCTCGATGTCGGCTGCGGAAGCGGGGCCTTCGTCGCGCGGGCAATCGCGCTTGGTTGGAACGCCCAAGGGATCGACAACGACGAGGCGGCCGTCAGGGCAGGCCAGGCGGCCGGCTTGCCGCTCTCGACGACACCCATCGAAGAACTGGCCGTGTCGATGCGCGGGTCCTTTGACGCGGTCACGATGGCGCACGTGATCGAGCATGTTCCGCATCCCGTGACGTTTCTCGGCGCCGCGCGGGCGCTCCTGCGCGACTCCGGCACGCTATGGCTGGCGACGCCGAACCTCGATTCCAGCGGGCACCGGCGCTTTGGCGAACGATGGATGCACCTTGACCCACCGAGACACCTCGTCCTCTTCGGGCAGCTGGCAATCGACAGAGCCCTCGGATCGGCCGGGTTCGAAATCCTCAGTACTCCGTCATCGGCCTCTGGAACCATTGCCTCCTATGCGCAGAGTTCACGGATCGCCCAAGGTCGCTTGCCGATCAGCGACTCACGCGTCCCGCCCCTCGTGAGAGCCGGCGGACTGGCCGCGGGATTGCGCTCACTACTGCAGTCGACGTTGTCGGAAGAACTGATTCGCCTCGCCCGACCGCGCACCGGCAGGTGAAGCCCGCGGCGGCCTTTCCGGGCCTGGCAGAGATGATGACCGAGATGCGAGACGCTCCCGCGATCGTGCAGCCGTCAAGCTATTGGGAGAGCCTCAACGACGCCAACATCGCGATGCTCCACAGCGATGGATTTGAGAACTTCAAGCGAACGATCAACCGAAATTACTTCAGCTGGGTGCCGCGGTCGCCACGGAACGAGCACTTTCGGATTGTTGCTCGGGACTGGCACCTGCTCCGCGTGGGCGTGTCTCCAATGTTCGCCAAGCTTGCCGACGGGGAAGACATCGAGTTCATGCCGCATGCGCTTCAGCGCCGGACGCACGCCGTCTTCCTGGCGCTGTTGTGGGAGTACGTTCGCGCACGGGATACGCGAGGGCTGCTCGCCGAAGCGGATGAGCCTTCGCTCGGCAATCCGATCACCGTTGGGTATCGCGGACGGTCGGTCAGCCAAGACTTGTGCAACTCGGCGCATGAGATCACCAGTATGCTGGAAACCCTCCCGAAGGCGCACGGGCCGAGCCGCGTCATCGAGCTTGGCGGCGGCTACGGTCGCGTCGCCTGGCTGATGCTAAGAGCCTTTCCGAGAGTTCAGTACATACTTGTTGATATACCGCCCGCCCTGGCTATCGCCCAGCAGTATCTCACCACGCTATATCCGGAACGCACCACCTTCCGTTTCCGTGCGTTCGGTGCCTATGAGGAGGTAGCCGAGGAGCTGAGTCATGCTGATATCGCATTTTTGACTCCTAATCAACTCGACCTGCTCCCGTCGATCGCGGCCGATCTATTTGTGAACATCAGCTCGCTACACGAAATGCGCCGGGAGCAGATCAGCCACTACATCGATCAGGTCGCACGGCATTGCACGGGATTGTTCTATACGAAGCAATGGCAGCGATCGGTGAACGTCGCGGACGATCTTGTCATCTGTCGTGATGAGTACCCAATTCCGAGTTCTTGGGAGAAGGTGTACTCCCGCGACCATCCACTACAGGCCCAGTTCTTCGAAGCGCTCTACCGAGTTTCGCCAGAGCCGGTCGCCTCGCGGTAGAGGGATTCCAGCCGAGGCACGACTGCATCCGGACCGTAGGCGGCCAGCGTAGCTCGACCCGCTGCAACCAATCTGAGGCGCAGGTCGGAATCTGTTCCGAGTCGGTGGAGCTCCTTCGCTAAGGCGCTGCTATCGCCCATCGCATAGAGCAGCCCATTCACGTCGTGTTCCACGATTTCCGCCGGCCCGCCTGCGTCTGCAGCCACCACGGCTACACCGGCGGCCAAACCTTCGAGCACCACTTGACCAAACGGCTCCGGCGTGAGAGACGCGTGCACCAGGATGTCCATATCCCACAGCTCCGACCATACATCGTTTCGAAAGCCGCGAAAGTCGACGCGATCATGAATCCCGAGCTCTTTGGCGAGTGAGTGAAGCCACGCCTCATACTCGATTTCACCGAACATCGGGGAGCCCACGAGAACGCATCTCGCAGGCCCTGTGGGGAATGCCTCCGCGAACGCCCGCAGCACGAGATCTTGGCCCTTCCATGGCGCGAGCCGACCGATGATCCCAACAACGATCTCTCCTGGTTCGCGCATCGGATACCTGGCAGGCGGGATGAGAACCTCGGGTAGCACCGAGTAGACGACGATCGGCGACACGTGTGGGTCGAGGGTGTCCATCGTCGAGTGCGAGTTCGCGATGACGAAGTTGGGCAGGTGCCTTGTCAGCAGCCGGACGAGCCGCACGGCGTGCTTGGGCAGGTAGTCCTCGGAGATCCGGTCGCGGATGTGCCAGACGGCCGGAACACCGGCCAGCCGCGCCGCAACGCATCCGTAGATGCCGGACTTCAGCGAGTTCGTGTGTACAACGTCGGGTCGCAACCGCCGGAGGTGGATTGCGAGACGGATCGTGTAGGCGGTGGTGGACCCGATGACAGAGAGCGGCAACGTCCCCGCGGTCACGCGTTCCTTGCGCAGGTTACGTGCACTCTCGCGCATCGGCAGCACCTCGATCGAAATGCCGGCTTGCACGAGTCGATCGGCGAACGGCCCGTCTTCAGCGAGGATCACGTGCGGCTCGACCTCGTCGAGATGCGGCAGCAGACGCAGCAGGGCGATCTCGCCGCCCGAGAGCTGCGCGACGTGGTCGAGGTAGACGACGCGCATCCGGCGACGCGCGGTGGCGTTCGGGTCGATGGCCTCGCGCATGACATCGCGATTGCGTCGTACGGCGGCCGACCACGAGAACCCCTCGGCGAAGCTGCGCGTCTCCTCGCGACTGGGAGTTCCGCCGGGCCGGGCGGCCGCCGCCATGCGTTCCGCGAGCGCCAGCACATCGTCGGGGGCGACCGTGAGCGACGGATCGAGCGAATGAACCGCCTCCGGCAACCCGCCGATGTCGGTCACGATCGTCGGCGTTCCGCATGCCGCGGCCTCGATGACGACGAGTCCGAATCCCTCGAACGAACGCGTCGGGACGACACCCAGGTCGGCGGCACGGTAGAGCTCGAGCAGATCCTCGTCGCTGATGCGCCCGAGCAGCCGCACGCTCTTCGCCAGCCCCAGTCGCTCGACCTGCGCCTCGAGTGCGGCGCGCTCCGATCCGTCGCCGGCGATCAGCAGCTGCGCGCCCTGCGGCAGCTCGGCGAGTGCGCGTGCCCACGCTTCCAGCAGCACATCGAGCCCCATGCGCGGCACCAGCCGGCGCACCGACACCGCCACGAACGCATCCGCGTCGAGGCCGAACCGCTCGCGAGCCGCACCTCGATCCCCCGGTGAGAAGCGATCGAGGTCGACCCCCGGCGGCACGACGTGCACGCGCCACGGCGACACGCCGTAGTTCTCCACGAGCACGCGCCGAAACGCGGACGTGAGGACGATGACGCGATCGGCGCGGCGGTACACGAGGCGCTCGAGCCCGCGGCGCAACCGATGACGCACGGGCGAGCTGTCGCCCGCGGAGACGTTCTCGTCCGCCCACGGTCCCTGGAAGTGCACGACGAGCGGAAGCGACCGCAGCCGCTTGCTCAGCAGCGGCAGCAGCGCGTACAGCGCGAAATGGGCATCGATGACGACGGCGTCCCGGCCGGCCTGGTCCGCCGCGCGCCACAGCGCGCCGAGCCGGTTGAGTAGCGGCGCGTCGTGGCGCGATACCACGGTCAGCCGCGGCGGGCTCTCCGGCGCGGGGCCGACGATAAGGCCGCGGGCTTCGGGAAGGTGCTCGAGAAGATCGCGGTAGTAGCGATCCAGACCACCGAGCTGCTCGGGAAACCAGCCCTTGCCCAGCATGACCACGGCGGGATGCTCAACAGCAGCGTCAATCGTCGCGATTGCGTCCTCCCCGGATGCCGGCTGCTCTGGCTCCTGGGTGCCAGCGGATGTCTGCGTCGCCACGATCACGCCGCCCGTGGCGCCGCGCGAAACGACTCGGCCCCGGACTCGATCACGTCGACGAGCCGGGAACGAAACGCGTCGACTGAGAAGCGACGCGCCATCGCCGCAAGCGCGTCCGGCGCCGTCTCGATCGCGTCGCAGCGATCGATCGCGCGCAGCACGTCGGTCGCGTCATGGCGCTGGAAGAAGGCACCCGACACGTCGTCCTCGATCGTCTCCAGCGCACCGCCGTCACCGAGTGCCACCACCGGCTTGCCGGCCGCGTTGGCCTCGACGGGCGTGATGCCGAAGTCCTCCTTGCCGGGCAGGCACAAGGCGCGGCAGCTCTCCATCAGCGTCGTGATGTCGGCGTCCGGCAGGCGGCCGTGGAACGTGACCGTGGGGCCGGCGCGGCGCTGCAGGTCCCCCAGCGCCGGCCCGGTGCCGACGACGTCGAGCCCGATGCCCGCCTTCGTCGCGGCGTCGACGATGACGTCGACGCGCTTGTAGGGCAGCAGGCGCGAGACGACGAGCAGGCGCTCGCCGCGCTCGCTCGGCGTGAAGCGCTCGACGCTGACCGGCGGGTAGACGACCGGCGCGTCGAGGCCGTAGCGCAGCTTGATGCGATCGCGCACGGCGTTGCTGATCGCGATGTAGAGATCGGCGCGTCGTGCCGCGGTGTGATCCCACCGGCGCACGAGACTGATCGCCGGCTTGAGCATCTGCTTTCGGCGCGATGCGCCGAGGTGATCGTCGGCGTACAGCCACCGCGCCGGGGTGTAGCAGTACACCGCGTGGAAGCTCTCCGGCGCCGTGCGGACGCTGTGCGCCCAGCCGCTCGAGCTCGAGATCACGACGTCCTGCGACAGTGTGCCGAAGGCGCGAAACGCGGCCGGGTACAGCGGGAAGAGGTTGCGGAAGCCTGCGTCGACCGGCAGACGATCCAGGGGTGATGTGCGCACGTCGTGGTCCCTGAATTCCGGGAACGTCGAGTCCGGCCGGTAGAGCGAGGTGAAGATCGGTGCCTGCGGCCAGATTGCGGCCATTTCCAGCACAACTCGCTCCGCTCCACCGGGCTGGTTCAGATAATCGTGAACGATCGCCACCGAACCCACGCTGCTCGGCGCGGGGGAATCATTGGGCGAATTGAACGCCATCGTTTCCGCCAGTGACACGGTGCTGTGAACGCTCTGGGCGATCAGGTGTCAGAGGCAGGAACAATGCTGGACAAACCTCAGGCGAGGCTAGCACGCACCCTGACACCCACAGACGGCAATTGTCGAACCCGTGCAACCATGCTGGCATCCGCCCTTTCCGCGACGCGATGCCTGTGCGTGACTTCGCGGCCGTCTACGACGAGCACGTCTGGCAGGTATACGGCTACTACGCCTACCGGCTGCGCAACCGCAGCGAGGCCGAAGATCTCACGCAGCTGACGTTCGAACGCGCCCTCAAGGCGTGGGGGCGCTACGACGCGTCGCAGGCGACCCTCGGCACGTGGTTGATGGCGATCGCGCGCAACCTGCTCATCGATCACTTCCGCGCCGATCGCAGCGCGCGCAACGAGCCGCTCGACGACGTCGATGCCGAGCATCGCGCGCTCGAGGCGCCGCCAGAGCTACCCGACCTCGGCCTCGAGCCGGATCTCGAGCGTGCGCTGGCCACGCTCAGCGACCGTGAGCGCGAGCTCATCGCCCTGCGCTTCGGCGGCGATCTCACCGGCCCCGAGATCGCCGCGCTCCTGGACCTCAGCCTCGCCAACGTGCAGCAGATCCTCTCGCGCTCGCTGCGGCGGCTGCGGGCGCAGCTCGATCAGGTACCGAGCGGGCCGACGCCCGCGACGCTGGCCGCGCCCGCGAGCAGCAGCAGCGATCCCGCTCCCGCGTAGCCGGCGATCAGCAGGCGCAGGCGCGCCGGGCGGGTCCGCGCGTCCACCCCGGACAGCAGCCGACGTCGCAGCTCGCCGCGGAACGCCGCCGCCGGCACCGGACGCTCGCGTTCCAGGCGCGCCGCCAGCTCGACAAGCTCCTCCGGCGTGCCGTGCTCGAGGTCCTGGCGGATGTCGCGCCGATCGGTCATCGCCGAGCCAGGAACGGCGATCGGGGGTTGAGGCTGCGGGCCTTGCGCAGCGCGGCCAACGCGGCCGCGGCCTGCCCGCGCCGCGCCTCGATGCGCGCGAGGACGAACCACGTGCGCCAGTTCGTTGGCTCCTCGGTAGTCGCCACCCGCGCTGCCATCGTGGCGTCCTTCAGCGCGCCCGCCTCCTCGAGCACGAGCGCCTGCTGCAGGTGCGGCGTCGCGGCCGCGGGCTGGAGGCGCTGGGCCGTGCGCGCGTCCTGGAGCGCGGCGACGAGCTTGCCCTCGGCCGCGGCGTCGCGGCTGTCGCGCGTCGCGAGCGCTCCCGCCATGGGCACCGCGATGACGCCGAGCGCAACGGCGGCGAGCACAGCCAGCAAGGTCCGGGGCAGCAGCAGCGGCCACCGGGGTGCCGTGGGCTCCGCCTCGCCGACCTCGTCGGGCGCACGCCCCGCGACGATGACCGCGCCCAGCGCCATCACGACGCATGCGATCGCCGCCATTTCCCAGACCCATTCGAACGCGGCGGACGCCAGGAATGCGGCGAGCCCGCCGACCGCTGCCGCGATTGCGATGCGCAGTTCCAGAGCCGCGCGCCGCGAGCGAGCGATCGCCGTGGCGGGCAGGAACGCGAGCAGCCCGCCGAGCAGGGCCAACCCGACGATTCCGGTCTCGGCGAGCGTCTCGAAGTAGAGCGTGTGCGCATCGCGGATGAAGCCCGGATCCGTCCCGTGGCGCGCCCACCAGAACTCGAACGTCCCCGGGCCGATGCCCTTCCACGGCGCGGTCTCGTTGGCGTCGAGCGCCGTCTGCCAGTACTGGTAGCGGCCGTTGCCGCTGACGCCCGACAGGCGGCTGAACACATTGTCGGGTCCGCCCCCAGCGACCGCTCCCACCGGTGCCTTGAACTCCTGCCACTGGTCGTTCGCCCAGCCCGGCGCGCCCGTCGCGACACCGACCGCGCAGACGACGGCAAGCACCGCCAGCGCCCGCACGGCGAACGCGCGCCGCCCGGGCGCCAGCAGCGCCGGCCGCTCGAGATGCCGCGCCGCGAGGCCCATCGCCACCTGCAGCAGGGCGACCCCCGCACACACGATGACCACGAGCCAGAGCAGCTCCGTTCCCTGCTCGCGGGCGAGCGCCGTCACGATGCCGTCCTGCAGCGCGTCGCGCTGGGA